>JACPBJ010000067.1 GCA_016180375.1 Nitrososphaerota archaeon
GCACTGCAAGACACTTCATGTATTCGCCGCGGTAACAGCGCGCGCTGCTTGCTTACTTCGAGCTAGTGGATGGAAGCTTAATTGCCAACAAAAACTATGGAGATGTGCCAACAATCAGGCGTATGGGTCCACGACAGACCTTTGAAAGGTCATCTGATCCAGCGTGACTGTACCCTGATGATTAGAATCCATTTCTCGAACCCCTTCAGGAGCTAATCCCACCTGGCCCGCCATATAAAATATGGGCGAATCCGCTTACGGAGGCAGGTCATAACGCCTCCTTCCCCGAATTTTGTCCTTTGAAGTTATCGATAGATGACTCAAACTAATTACGAGGGTAGCAGAGGGGCTGAATACGAAGAAATGCGGAGATGCAGCTAATACTTTAAGTAAATTTTGTTTCTATGCCCAACATCTAGAATGACTAGGTTGTTTCTTTCGATGCTCAGAATAACTCTGTAGTTTCCAACTCTGAGGCTATACAATGGAACGCTCTGGAGTTTCTTCAGAAAGCTAAAGGGATCAGACTTTATCTCCTCAACACGATCTATAATTGTTTTGCTTGTTGCTTTATCTAATTTCTTGAGCTGTTTTATGGCAGTTTCAGTCCATCGAACCTCGACCTTCATTTAATTCCCAATCTTTTCTTGACTTCGCTGGTAGAATACACTCTGCCAGCCTTGATATCCTCTAATCCGCGTTCTATGTTATGCACAGTTTCTTCACTAAGAACTTTTTGATCTGTTTTACTCTGCAGAAGCCTTTTGATGACCATGTTATAAGATTCCTTTGGGTGAGCCTTTAGTTCGTCAAGCATTTTTTTGACTTCTTGTGCAACCTGAATGGTAGTAGACATATTACATTATAAGTTCCTATAGCTATATATAATTAGTTATAGAAGGCGCTCTTTACTTTCGGAGATGAGAGAGGCTATAAAAGATATGGTGAACTCCACGGGCTCGCCATTTTTTTGGTGAATCCTTTTCCTATTTACTAGCCCAGTCAGCATCAACCGCATCTGGAGCCTTATCCACCCTAGGAACTCCACCGGCAAAGGGTGCACTACGTGAAACTACGTGCCATTTGAAGCTGGTCGGATCTCCTAGGAGGTCAGCTGAAACAGTAACTTTCGCTGTATCGCTACTTATCGTGTGGACTAATCCACTTACAACCGTTCTTATTCTTTCCGGTCGCGTGCCCGTACTATTCAGTATGAATGCGTCCCACTTCCCTACCTTGTTATCGTAAGCCAGGCCTATTGCGGGCCTGTCAAGCGTGGTTATCCCCGATGTTAGAAACCAAGCGTACGCAAGATAACCATCCGGCTCCTTCGGTATCTGACCCGCCACTGTGATCTCGAATGAAAGCTGGTTATCGCTCAACCTGACAACTTTTGCAGCAACTATGTCTAGGTACGGTGGTGAATCGCGTACATCGCCTTTCGGATCGGAAACCTGGCTCACCGCAGACGGGGCTGGTTCCGGGGCTTGGGCCACCTGCTGCGTAGGAGTTGTAGGCTGAAGCAGATAGAAGGCCACGATCCCTCCCACAACGACGACTGCTATCACGACCACTACCCACAATCGGGACATTTTCGTAGAGATCATGAATGACGGAATTAAAGAGTTTCATATAAAAACAATAAAGGCGTTGGATCTTATCGTTAGTTGACGAATTTTTTCCCTAGGCCTTTGCCTAATGATGCTGTTCGATGTCTTACCTATGATCCTCCCAGACCTCTCGAGGGCAAGCGCCACTGGTTCACACCTAAGCGCCACTGGTTCACACCTATAGTTACCAAAAAAGCAAGCGAAGGAGGCATCATGATAACTAGCCTCCATAGGAAAACGCGAACTCAAATAGTTATCAGAACTGAACCTTCAAGCGACTAATCTATAAGGAGTCCTGAACAAGAGTAGTGAACATCGTTGCCAAGTTCCTGTATCTTCTGCAGAATAGTGGACGGGGTGATTGATGCCTACAAAGTGTATGAAGATGGAGAAACAATGGCATTTCTTGACATTAGCCCTCTCTCCAAGGGACACACTTTAGTCATTCCAAAGGCGCACGTACAACAAATCGAATCCTTGAGCGAAGAGCAATTAGTAGCATTGTTCAAAACTGTTTGGAAACTAACTCGATATGTTCAGCAGGCAACCAATACAAGTGCAAGTTTGATAGGAATCAACAACGGGCCAGAAAGCGGTCAAGAAATACCACATGCTCATGTGCATATAGTACCAAGAGCGAAAGGCGATGGAGGCGCCCCTATCCATGCTGCAATGCACAACCGCCCTATAGTTTCGAAAGAGGAAATGCAGAGAACGGCTCAAAATATCAGATTCGCAATCAAGAATGGCCATTTAGGCTAATATCATAATTGATGAAGGCCTCCCGGCTTTAAATCACTGCTTCCCTAACTTGCATAATATGGGCGCTAAGAAGGCTGATGGCTTACCGAAGGGCATCACCGACTGCTCATAGGAACCTTCCTCCTTGGGGTAGTTTTTGGATTTTCTATCGGACAGCCTCAGGTGAGCCAGGGGCTTCAGAAGGCTGGAAACATGCTGCATCCAATTACATCCCAGAACGTCAAAGAATACACTCTTGTCATACAAGGGACGGAAATCGAAGTAGGAGTTGAAACCATCTGGTATGCATGGACGTTCAATGGAACAGTTCAGGGGCCGACGCTGAAGGCTAGGACAGGAGAAACCGTCAGAATTACCGTGATTAACAACCACAACATCACTCACAGTTCATAAAAGGTGCTTTGCGCATTAAGGATCTGAAGCTCCTTAATTCTGCTCCTTGGTTTAGACTCCCTTGGATACTCATGTGCGAGGCATTCGTACTTGGCCCTCCCAAGAGAAAAGAACACGCGAACCGTTTCACCGAGTTTAATAGATCTCCCGCAGAGGCGGCAACATCTCACCCTTGGGTAATTACGTACCTTGATGATCCTAAAGGTCAACGGCGTCCACATCTAACATATGAAGGCTCAACATTCCTGCCAAAACTATACGAAAAAAAGTGGGGGGTAGAGAGACCATTACGGGGTCTCCCTTACTATTAGGTTGGCTCGCATGTTTGGAGGATGGGTCGAGCACCAAATCTCGAATATTCCAGCCTTGTCAGCCTTGAAGGTGACTGTCTTTAGCTCTCCTCTTTTCATGAAGAATGTGTCCGCGTATGCCTCCACTGTTATTGTATGGTTTCGTCCGTTAACGCCCAGTATTTTGAGGGTAACCTCGTCTCCTTTGTTTACTATGATTGTACCTGGGTCCAGCCTATAGACCACCGATCGCCAATTGCCTTGAGCGTCTGGAGGATCAAGACGCATGCCTTTGGATATTGCCTTGGGTACCTCTGCATCTATGGGTACTGGGTCCGGGAAGGGCTCTGCCCTTACATTTGCAGTACCAGCCGGTTCCAGTGTAGCCATCCAGACAGTCCTCTTGACAGGAGTTACCGTCGTCGCAGAAGGTCTTGGAGAGAATGATACAACTAACGACGCAGCTGCTAATATTATGGCTATTGCTGCTATTGTCAAAACAGCATTAGTCGAAGCCATAGCCACAGAATGCGTAGACAAATCTCGTATATATGCAAGACGTACACAAATCAATCGGATCGAATACCTAAATAAGTGTAACCAGCTTACGATATGATAAATGTGGGAGAGTATTTTCTCCCTATTAGAAGCCAGTTGAAGGCTATGTAATTCAAGCATAACGCCATATATGGCGAGCCAAAGCTCTTATCTTATAGTGATGATCAGATCCGTGTGGAGCGAGCAGTTTGGGCAAGAGAAAAGTGCTAAGCGAAGCAGACCTAAAGGAACTCGTCCTTCCTGAGCAGGGGCAGCTTCTAGGCAAGGTCACAAAGCTTTCTGGCGGCGATCATCTTCTGGTTAAATGCACTGATGGTGAGACTAGATTGTGCAGGATAAGAGGGAAGATGAAGCGAAGGATGTGGATACGAGAAGGGGATATAGTGCTGATTTCACCATGGGATTTTGATAATAGGAGGGCTGATGTGGTATGGAGATACATACAGGCACACGCCGACTGGCTCGTTGCTAAAGGATACTTACCTGAAGCTCTGCGAAGCGAGTGAAATACCACTAAGTCAGAGAAATTCTTCGGAGCAGAATCCGCCTTCTTGATACGGCTAATACCATAATCACTGCCACGATGGCAAATATTACAGGGGCGCTAAAACCGACACGAATTTCGCCCGACCTCTCACTATGCTGAATTCGTTCAGTAGTGCTTTGACCAAAAGACTCGGCAGTCACAATATGAGATTCCAGAGGAATTTGAGTGAACTTTGCCTGGCCATCGATACCTGCTTGCACAATCGTCGTATTATTCGCTAACTGGAGTTTTACTGTTGCAAAAGGAACAGGCAGACCTACCGCATCCTTCACAGACACTGCGAAATCATAGACGCGACCAACAACCATGAACTCTCTTGGAGCAGCTGCAGCGAATTCTATCGGATACTCGGGCCCAATGTTTACTCCGTTCCAAAAGACGCCATCCAACAGAAAAGGTCCGGAATCTAGCCATGTAGTTTCATATTTCTCAATCTCTGAAGTTTTTCCATTTTGCAGTAAAAAGATCCGTTCAGGTATTATGAGTCGGCCTTCCTTGTCGGTGAAGCTAAACCTGTGCTGATATTGATTTTTCCATTGAACCCTGAAGGATTTAGGCGAATCAACATCTACAGTTATGTCATTCTTATCGAAAACTGCGTCATTGCTCTGCCAAGATTGGAATATACGTCGGGTTCTATTTCCATAATCCAGTAAGGGCTCTACAAACAGTTCCGCTTTGCTACCCTCATCAAACCAAATATCGGAAGTGGGAGAGCCTTTAATCACGAAGTCCTTTGTTCCAATAATGCTAAGAATATATTGTTTGATCGATAGCAGAGTTATTTTGTGTGGCGACTCCATTACAAGCAAAATGTTTGCAGTTCCAGATCCCTTTCTTTCAGTTCGCAAAGTTTCTCCGGCATCTATGTAATAGCCTACCAAGTTACGCCTTCCATCCGCTTCGCTAACAACATTTTGCAAGTTTAGATTTACTAGAGAAGCACGATCATACCAGAGTTCCCCGTTTAAAGCGAGGAAGGTTTTGTCGGAAACTTCCAATGCATATTGTGTATTCCACTCGGCGGAGATCCTTTTTGGCGAATTCATGTTTAATGATACAATTCTATCGCGGGTCGAGACATCACCAGACAAACGATCAAATAGATGCCTCGTAGAGTTTTGATGCATTATTACACTCTGAGCTGTCACGACGACATCGTATCCCTCAGTGAACCACCCCCTTGAGAAAGATGAATTGTACAAATTATCGGCTATCAGCTCATACTGTTTTTCCCAATTTATCGTAAGGCGTTTGGGAGAATCTACGGTCAGAGTTATTCTGTCCGAAGGAGATACAATGTTCCCAGTCCAACCATTGAATGCTCTTCTTGTTGAGTTTCCGTGATCGTGCATAGGGTTGACCGCTAATGTGGTTTGACTACCCTTTAGGTACCAGCCATCGCCCTGCACCTCTCCGTAGTCGGCATCCACAGAAACTTTGTACTCAATATCATATATCGCGACAAAAGAAGCCATAGAGCCATCGTAAGTTATTCGTAGAGTCTTGTCAGTGCTACCAGTGCTCCATTGCTTGAAACCCTGCCTTGCATCTTCACTTACTGGAATTGGATTAGCCGTAACTTCATGCATTGACCCAGGCTTCCAGACAAGTACTTTTTGGGTGGGCGTTTGAAACGTGCTTTGATCCACTGTAATGGACGCATTGTGAGGGTTCGTCTCAAGGCTTACAGTTGTGACTCTGGCAGTTCCGCTCCCAAAGACATTATCTTTTCCTGGACTCCCAAGATCGATCGCTCCTTTCTCCAAGAGGATCTGTATGTCATCAGGCGTGAGTAATGAGTCTCCGCTGAGCAAAAGCGCTACGACTCCAGCTACATGTGGAGCCGAAGCCGATGTGCCACAAAATGTGAATGTGAAAGAAGTTGTTTGTACGCAAGTAGGAGCTGTAACATCGGGTTTTACCCGACCGTCAAGCGTCGGCCCTCGAGAACTGTAATCCTCTATTACTGAAGTAAGTCTTTTGCTCGGATCCCAATGGACTGCCCCAACAGTTATGGCTCCGCGCGAATCTGCGGGTACTGCTATGCTACCTTCCGCAGTAGCATATGTTAGCTCAGCGTTAACAACGAACAGCTCGAGATTGACATTTTTCGTCGCACTGTAATTCTTTATTCCAATTGCGTATGACCTTCCAACAGAAGGCGTATAGCAGAGTTCCTCTCCTGGCCTCTGCCTTCCAGTCTGTCTGTTTCCAGAACTGGCAACCACGCTTTCTCCGTCGAATAGATAGATGTCGAAATCTTGGTTTGTTGCAGGCCAGTCATTCCACATCAGAATTGCGCAGAACCGTCCACTGCCAGCCCTGAGAGGGTTTCTTTCGGAGACTCCGCTGAACAATGTCCAACCATTACGATCAGAATCATCGAACCTGCCGCTCCAGTGCTTTCTTGCATCGTTTCCTGCTGCAACTATGGGAACGATTCCCAGCGATCTTGCCTGTTCAAGTTTCCTTGAGAGAGCGCTTGTTCCATCTCTAGGTATGATTCCGACAATACCAAGAGAAAGAGAAATCACTCCTACCTTCTGTGCAATCGCCCTGTCTATTGCCTGAATGATCTGCCCGTCTGTCGCTACTGCATAAAGATAAAGCTCTGCTTGAGGCGCTACATCAATGACTATTTCTGCCACAGCAGTTCCGTGCTGTTGCTCATTCTTATCATCGGCTCTGAAGTTGCGAAATTCCTTGACATTGTCACGTATCTCTGGATTTTGTATATTGAAACCCCCATCTATTATTGCAACTTTCACTCCAGCGCCGCTTAGACCTCCTGCTTGAGCCGTGTCGGCCATCAGGGTAGGCAGGCCTTTGGACACTATCGCCATTTCGTACGCTTCGGCCTGCGCTGAAACATAATCGACGAACGGAAGCTGCAGAATTTTTCTGATGGTATCAGCATCGGCAATGCCGTAAACCTTCTCCTCAAAAACGGCCTGTATCTCCAGACCAGCTTTATCCAAGGCTTCAGTATTTTCAGATTGCATGTTTGCAAGAGTTACAATAATTTGTTGCTTGCAGTCCTGACAATTCAGCTGGCTGGTAACATCTGAATCGGCCTTGTTTAGAAGTGATTCGCTGGTCGGTTCGCCAATGGCTTGTGGAAGTACATTTGCGGCAGATGGGCCCATAAGGAATATCAGAAAAATTACTACCGCAATAGAGGAAAAACTCTGAAACTCCTTCAGACGCTTCCCGCCAATGGACGGATTTTGTGCTCCTCCGATTAAAGTCTTTGTCCTAATGGCTAAGTGGGTATTCTCCCCTCTGATTGGTATGAGCTAGGGGGTTACAAGGTAAAGAAAGAAGAGTACTTAGTACTTCACTAGAGTATTAGAGTATAGCTCACAGTTTCTATTTGCAAAAGGGCCCCTGAGTATAGATAATCGGAGGAAGGGGGGAGTCGCATGAAGTAAGAAAACAATGTTGATGAGGTAATTGTTAAGCCTATAACCATGAAGAAAAGATGGCTAGCAGAACCTTCTCTGCTATCAACTATATCTTACGATAGGCCTTTTGATTTTTGAGTTTCTTTGCCTATGTGTAGATGCTCTAGTTCTTCTCTGTCAGCAATTCGATTTCTATGGTTGATACGTTCCTTGAGGAACCATCCTGAGCAGGCATCTGCTCTGTATCGAGCTTGATGTTAGACACTTTGACTCCGCTATTGAACCGCTTCATGGTCACTTCGGCCACGTCTACCGCTAGACTGATTGCAGCTCCTCTGGCCTTCAGTATCACGTTTGGCGAGTTATTGAGGACTGTCAGGGCTGCCAGTACGTAGTTCATTACGGGCTTCTGTCTTCCTATGAAGACTGTATTTCGCAGTGCCATTTCTGTAGTTTCGCTGGTGGACATGGCAGGCCCATATGTTCTGCTTCAATATTAATTTATAGAAAAACCCTTGATCCTTCTTTCAAGTTCTTTAGGATATTCGGGGAAGTAATAGGCTATCTTCATAATATCGAATTCTCTCAAGATGGACTCCTTCGATTCTCTCTCGAGCAGAAACTCGAATGATTTTCTCACACATTCCTCAGGTGTAATTACGCCTCTGCTCAACTTCTTATAATCATCCTCACTCATTCTTACTCTGTGTTCTGTAACGCCGCTTCCTTCTTTGACCTGAACAATAAAGATCCAGCCACCTTTTTCCGCAATGGTCTTGACGCTAATCATAAGCTAGCCTATCGATCTCCGTAGGCGAGCCGCTTCCACAAGATACCTCCTGCTTTCCTCATTGTCGCCCTCTGCCAGCGAAATGAGGAAGTTATTGACAGTATTTTCATGTTTCCTCTCGGTCAATGATCGCGGGCCAGCTCTGACATCAAAATGTTCCTGCGCCGCTGAAAGACCCTTCATGACGTGTGGAAGTGCCTTCTTGATCATCTCAAGCCCGAGCGGCTTAGCAATGTCATCATTTGAGAGTAGCAGGTTGATATTCTGCCAAGAAACGAATCCAGCTGCTTTCTGCAAATCCGTTTTCAGATGCAAGTAATTCTCCTTGAGAATGTCCCACTCCTCCTCGGTTAGTTCTGATGCTGCTTCTAAGCCGAGCAATTCGGGGGGAGCTCCCAAAGTATAGAGCGCAGCGGCAAATGGTATCGCCCTAGGAAGCGAGATAGAACCTACTTTCCTAGCATATCCGAAGAGACCGATATGCAACTTTCTAGCCCTTCTGGAAGGAACGTACTCTGCAATCTTCTGAATGATTGGGGCCAGAGATTCAATACTGCGGAGGTATGATTGCGAGAACTTGTGTATGACGTTCTGGAGGGTTTGTTGTTCATGCTTCTCTAGTTTTTTCGAATCTCCACCTTTCAGATTTCTGTTCAGATAGCTTACGGCCCTTCGCACATCTTCAATTGGATAGTCGTATCGCAAAGCAGATTGAACCGTAGCAGTAACAACACCGTCATATTCCTCAACAAACTTCTCCACATTATCGGGTGAAAGATGTCCTCTAAATGGCAATGATCCTGCTCCGATTATTGGATAGATTGGCAACTGCAGATCTTCTGAGACCTTCTGAATGTCTGATAGTGCGATCTTCACTAGTAATACAGAGGGAACAAGACCATAGTTCAGCGCTGGGTCTGATCTGGCAATGAATGCTCTGATATATTTCGGCTTTACATGCTTGGCATAGCCTTCGAGTATGGTGCCAAGTTTCAGCATGCTGGGTGCATCTTCAACAAGAGGGATGAGCTCTATGGATTTTGGCTCGAATTCTCCTAACCAATCACTCTGCGCACCTTTTGATTTCGTGCTTACTGAGCCGACCCCTGTGACGAAAGTTTTGTAAAACTCGACAATCTGAATGAGCTGCTCTGCACTGGTAGTAAAAGGCAATATTACTTCGAATACAGGGGCGGTAGTTCGTTCCCGATAGAACGTCTTGGCAATATCAAAAGCCTGCGGTATCGACCATAAAGTTTCTACCAGTACCTTCCTCTCGGCAAGTTCTATCGCTGGGTTTGGAACCCTGTAAGTGATGAAAATATCTTTCCCGATTTGGTGCTCTCTGAAGAAAGATTCATGTGAAGAAACAAGCTTTCGAACTACATGCGAGTCGACATCCTTACCTTCGGCATCCCACATAACTTCCTCGCATCCCAGCTCGCTGAAAGCGTAGAATGCCTCAACAACTTCAGCATCGCCAGCTATTCTTTCCTCTTTCGCCCAAGAGGGTATGTTGGCATTGTCTGGGTGCTGCGATGACATTGTATGTGGAATACGTCGTTCCATCTTTCTCGTTCCTTTGCTTCCTTAATCGTCTTCATATAATACTATTTTTGCCTTGAAATCTAGGCTCCAATCTTTCTAAACGCAGCCGATGCCAGCACTACAAAGATGACCGTCGCTAATCCCATGCCTGCCAAGTCGGTAGGCAACCCAGACAGATCACCTGTTATCATAAGTGCTCTTAATGCCGCTACGACATACGTCATAGGGTTCGCGAAGGAGATTGCTTGAAGCCATCTAGGCATTAGCTCAATTGGATAAAGGGCATTACTAGCAAAGAACAGAGGCATCGTAATCAGCTGAACAATGCCCATGACCCTTTCTCTTGTCTTGAGTAGCGTCATCACAAAAATTGACAGGCTTGAAAAGCATATTCCGAACAACAAAACGACTGCGATAACGGCAGCCATGTAAAGCGGGTTGAAGATGATGCTAACTCCCATGACAAGTGCTATTGCGAAGATTATCCCTGCCTGAAAGAGACCCTTCACTCCTCCGGTCAAGGCTTTTCCAAGCACTATCGCTGTTCTCGGAATGGGCGCGCAAAGCAGTCTATCAAGTTGCCCAAGATCTCTTTCCCACACCAGACTCACCCCAGTAAATATTGCCATAAAAAGCACAGATTGAGCGAGCACCCCGGGAGTCATGTATGCAAGATATGGCACTCCTGAAAGAGGAACCTGACGGAGCTGACCAAAAACGGAACCGAATATTGTAAGCCAAAGCACAGGCTGGATTGTCCTGATTATGATGTCGCTCTGGTCATGCATCATCTTGCGTAGCTCTAACTCCAAAACTACTGCTGACTTTTCGAAGAGTGCAAGCAATTTACCTCAACCCATCTTCCTAAATGCTCGACGCACTTGCTTGATCTGACGCCAGTCTCCTCCTACTTCCTCTGCTTCCATCCTTGAACCCGCATACTTTAGGAAGACATCATCCAGAGTTGGCTTTTGGGCAAAAATCGCTTCTACTTGGATTCTATTGCTGGAAAGGCTCCCAATGATCGCAGGTACATATCGCTCTGCACTTTCTACGATCACACTGAGTGAATTTTCACCTACAGTGCTGATTTGTATCCCCTGTTCCTTCTCCAGAATCTTGGCAGCAGTTTCGGGATTTTGCTTGGTTTCAAGAACTACAATATCTCCTCCGACACCATGCTTAAGCTCTGCGGGAGTGCCAATTGCAACAATCTTGCCATGGTTTATGATAGCAATTCTCTGGCAGAGTTCGTCAGCCTCGGACATATCATGCGTCGTCAAGAAGACTGTAATTCCAAACTCTTTGACTAGCCTACGCAGAAGCTCCCACACGACTCTTCTTCCCTGAGGATCAAGGCCTATAGTCGGCTCGTCTAAAACCAAAAGGCGAGGTTGATGGACAAGCGCCGTACCTATTTCCAGCCGTCTCATCATTCCTCCAGAGTACTTACGTACAACATCATTAGCTCTATCCTTCATTCCAAGAAGCTCGAGCATCCTCTCAATTCTTTCCTTGCGTACAGAGCCTTGGACTCCATACAGTTTTGCTGAAAACAGTAGATTTTCATATCCGCTAACATCGTTGACAAGAGAGAGACTCTGAGGAACATAGCCTATGCTCTGGCGAACCTTATCCGGATTTTGAACGACATTAGCGCCGAATACCTCTATTTTGCCCGAAGAAGGTCTTGTTAAAGTTGTGATGCATTTTATTGTTGTAGTTTTGCCGGCGCCATTTGGACCAAGAAAGCCAAAGATTTCGTTCTCCTCCACTTCAAACGAAATACCATCTACTGCTTTCAGATATTTGTAGTGCTTTGCAAGATTCACCGTAACGACTGCTGCTTCCGGCATTAATTCGTCCGTAATGCATACAAACAGGCTATAATAAAGGGCATTTCTAGCGGAATACTAGACAGACCTTTGTTATGAGACGCACATAGGAAGCATTATATAACTGACGTTACACCGAAATTCAAAGCAACGCGCGTGCTATGCTAGAGTGAGTACTCAAAAAATTGGTGTTCTAGATGAGTGAGAAAGTAGATTTAGAGCTGAGAGTATCTGAGCACATCTATGTTCCAAAGCATGAGATAGTGCCAGAAGAGGAGATTCCCGCTGTTCTAAAGAAGTACAACGCAAAGTTGGAACAATTCCCGTACATACTAATTTCTGATCCAGTTGTCAAGGAAATCGGGGGAAGGCCAGGCGACCTAATCAAAATTACAAGAAAAAGCCCCACGGCAGGGGACATGGCGTACTACAGGTTTGTCGTAGAGGGATAGAATTTGCAGAAGGTCAGTAGCAAGATGGATACGTGGCTAATTATCGAAGACATTTTGCGGAAAGAGGGAATTGCTAGGCAGCATCTGAACTCATATAACGAGTTTATTGAGAGGGGGATACAGAGTATCGTTGATGAAATTGGCAGTGTCGAGATAGAATCTCTAACCAATCCTTACAAGATTAGATTTGGAAGGGTAAAATTAGGAACCCCAAGGGTAGTTGAAATCGACGGTTCTGTTAGCAACATCCTTCCTCTTGAGGGGAGGCTGAGGAACATGTCTTACGTGGCTCCGATACATCTTGAGATGGTTGTTGAGGAGAATGGCATTGTTAGGGAACAGCAGACTCAACACGTTGGAGATTTGCCAGTTATGGTAAGGTCTGACCTTTGCGCGCTTTCAAAGATGACCGAACAGCAGCTGATCGATGTTGGAGACGACCCGAACGATCCTGGCGGTTACTTTATTGTCAACGGATCGGAGAGAGTAATTGTAGGACTAGAAGATCTTTCTCCGAACAAGATCATCGTAGACATGGAGAAAACAGGAGGAAATGAGGTCTTCAAGTCCAAGATATACTCATCAATAGTTGGTTACAGGGCCAAGCTCGAAATTTCAATGAAGAAAGACGGCGCGATAAACATCAAGCTGCCAAGTTCTCCGGTAGAGCTCCCGCTCGTCATTATAATGAAAGCGCTTGGCATTGAAACAGACAAAGATATTGCTAACGCAATCTCGAGTCATTCCGAAATTCAAGACCTGCTTGAAGTTTCTTTTGAGAAGGCTACTGAAGTTCACACTGTTCAGGAAGCCCTTGTTTACATAGGCAATAGGGTCGCTCACGGAATGGTCGAGGAGTACAGGTTACGCAAGGCCGAATCACTTCTAGATTGGGGACTGTTGCCTCATCTTGGCAGGACGCCAAATGAAAGGTACGACAAATCCATGTTTCTAGGAGAAGCAGTTTCAAAGCTATTGGAATTGAAACTTGGCTGGATCGACCCAGATGACAAGGATCATTATGGAAACAAGGTTATCAAATTTGCAGGGCAAATGATTGCAGACCTCTTCAGAACAGCATTCAGGAACCTAATTCGCGACATGAAGTACCAGCTCGAAAGAACAGGGCAAAGGAGGGGAATGAATGTTGTGGGCGCTGCTATACGCCCAGGAATAATAACTGACAAGCTTAGGAATGCCATTGCGACGGGAAACTGGGGGAGGGGCAAGGTCGGAGTTACACAGTTGCTGGACAGGACAAACTATCTTTCAACGCTCAGCCATCTAAGAAGGATCCAGAGCCCGCTCAGCAGAAGCCAGCCCAACTTTGAAGCAAGAGACCTTCACGCTACACACTTTGGTAGGATATGCCCTAATGAAACCCCCGAGGGCTCAAATTGTGGTCTGGTCAAGAACATAGCACTCTCCGCGATAATATCCGTCAGCTCCAGCGCATCTGAGGTCATTGAAAGGCTTACCGAGCTTGGAGTTAAGACGACAAAAGAGGCAGATCAGACGACTAGGGCTGACGGCTGTAGAATCTTTGTTGATGGAAGGTTCTTGGGATACGTGCTCGATGGCGAGGGTCTCGTAAATCAGTTCAGACAGCAGAGAAGGCAGGGCAACATACATCCGCATGTAAGCATCAGCTACGTTCGTCCAAAGAACGAGAAAGCCGTAGGAAGAATCTATGTCGATGTCGCAGCGGGCAGGGTTCTCAGACCATTGCTAATTGTAGAAGGTGGTCAGCCTCTTCTAACTGATGAAACAATCCAAAGAATTGCGAAGGGTGAATTGAGCTGGAAGGACCTCATTCAGATGGGTGTAATGGATCTCGTAGATGCGAATGAGGAGGAGAACTGCTATGTTACTATCGATCAAAAATCACTCAATAGAGATCATACTCACATGGAGGTGTACCCATCGGCCATCTTCGGCGTGACTGCTTCGATGATTCCCTATCCAGAGCACAACCAATCTCCAAGGAATACTTACGAATCTGCTATGGCAAAGCAGTCACTGGGCTTTCCTGCTCCAACCTATGGATACAATACCCTTGTCCGCCAGCACCTGCTTGTTTACCCACAGCCTTCGCTTGTAGCAACAAAGTCGACTCCATTACTGAATTTGGACCAAAGGCCTACTGGACAGAACGCCATAGTTGCGGTTCTCTCCTATGAAGGATACAACATTGAAGATGCAATTATCGTAAACAAGGCAGCGATAGACAGGGGATTTGCACGATCATTCTTCTACAGATTATATGAGGGAGAAGCCAAGCAGTATCTAGGAGGAATGAAGGACAATTTTGAGATTCCTTCCGCAGAGTCCAACATCAGAGGCTACAGAGGTGAGAAGTATTACAGACTCATCGAAAGCGACGGCGTTGTCATGCATGAATCCGTAGTCAGCGGAGGCGATGTCGTAATAGGAAGGACAAGCCCACCAAGGTTCATGGAAGAATACAAGGAATTCGAGATTAAGGGTCCATACAGAAGGGACACTTCGATTGCAGTAAGACCTTCGGAGACAGGCACTGTTGATGCTGTCTTCATGACGCAAAACATCGAAGGAGGACAGCTCTTCAAGGTTCGAGTACGTGACATGAGAGTTCCCGAAATAGGGGACAAGTTCGCATCTAGGCATGGTCAGAAGGGTGTTGTCGGTCTCGTAGTCGATCAGGAGGACATGCCATATACTGAGGATGGCATCGTCCCAGATGTCATAATCAATCCTCATGCGTTCCCGTCTAGGATGACAGTAGGTCAGTTCATAGAATCAATGGCAGGAAAGGCTGCTGCGCTTACTGGCCATCCAATAGATGGCTCAGCCTTCACTGGCGAAGGACCTGAGGACATTGGGACCATACTGAAGAAGTTCGGCTTCAACTCGACTGGCAAAGAGGTCATGTATGACGGCAGGACGGGTCGTAAATATGCTGTTGAGATTTTCATAGGCGTGGTATACTATCAGAAATTACATCATATGGTAGCCGACAAGATCCACGCACGAGCCAGAGGACAGGTGCAGATGCTGACAAAGCAACCCACTGAAGGGAGGGCAAGAGGAGGCGGACTCAGGTTCGGCGAAATGGAAAGAGACTGCCTGATAGCGTATGGTGCAGCCATGGTATTGAAGGACAGGCTACTGGACGAAGCCGACAAGACCAAGATACACGTATGCGAAAAGTGCGGCCTAATAGCGTTCCATGACATCAGACAGAGGAAATATGTATGTAGAATAGATGGTGAGCAATCCCAGATTTCTACGGTATCCATCGCGTACGCATTCAAACTTCTCCTCCAGGAAATGATGAGCTTGAACATAGCCCCAAGGCTGCTCGTCAAGGACAAAGTGTAGATGTGGAAGAATGTCTGAAGAAACTGTGAAGGCTGTCGGAGGAATCAGGTTTGCAGTTCTCTCTCCAAGCGAAATTAGAAAGTATTCCGTAGCGGAAATTACAGCACCAGAGACCTACGATGAAGACGGAATGCCTGTTCAGGGAGGATTGATGGACAATAGGTTAGGGACGCTAGAGCCAGGTCAAAAGTGCGGTACTTGCGGTAATACTACTTCCAACTGCCCAGGACACTTTGGACATGTCGAACTTGCAGAACCTGTCTTGCACATAGATTTTGTTGATGACATTAACAGGCTGCTGGTTACAACTTGCAGAGCATGTGGAAGGCTAAAGCTAACCAATGATGATATCGCCCAGTACAAAGACCAGCTTGCCAATTTAGCAGCGTACACACCATATTTGTTACAGAACATAGCAAAGGAGATCTTCCTGAAAGCTAGGAAGGAGAAGCTCTGCCCTCACTGCGGCAAACAACAGTACGACATAGAATTTACCAAGCCAACCATCTTCCATGAAATCACCGAGGAAGGTGGAGCAACGAGGCTTCTCCCCATAGCAATAAGGGAGAGACTTGAAAGGATTAAGGACGATGAATTTCAGATTCTTGGATTCAATCCTACTTCCACAAGACCCGAATGGTTCGTACTTCAGGTTCTTCCTGTACCTCCAGTCGGAGTTCGCCCTTCGATCACTCTTGAATCAGGCATCAGATCGGAAGATGATCTGACTCACAAGATAGTCGATATTCTCAGGGTGAACCAGAGGGTCAGGGAAGCCAAGGAATCAGGTACTCCACCATTAATTGTTCAAGACCTCGTAGATTTGCTACAATATCATGTCACCACGTTCTTTGATAACGAAGTTTCTGGCATTCCACAATCTCACCATAGATCTGGTAGGCCTCTGAAGACCCTAAGTCAAAGATTGAAGGGTAAGGAGGGAAGATTCAGAGGAAGCCTCTCAGGGAAGAGAGTGGACTTTTCCGCAAGAACGGTCATATCACCAGACCCTAGCCTCGACATCTCAGAAGTCGGAGTTCCTGCTGACATAGCCAAGAAACTCACCATACCAGAGAAGGTTTCTCCGTGGAACTTGGAATTCCTCAAACAACTTGTAATGAGCGGGCCTTTCAATCATCCTGGCGCTAATTACGTCATTAGGCCAGATGGAGTAAAGATCAGGCTTGATTATGTTACTGACAGGTCGGCGCTTGCCGATTCGCTAGCTGCAGGGGTTATAGTAGAAAGACACCTAATGGATGGTGACGTAGTTCTCTTTAACAGACAGCCTTCGCTTCACAGAATGTCAGTAATGGCACACTTTGTACGTGTGTTGCCTTACAGAACCTTCAGACTTCACCCTGCAATCTGCCCTCCGTACAACGCTGACTTTGACGGCGATGAAATGAACCTGCACGTCCCTCAAGGGGAAGAGGCAAGGTCCGAAGCGCTGACTTTGATGCAGGTTAAGGACCAGATACTCTCACCCAGATATGGAGGGCCCATTATTGGCGCTATCAGGGACTTCCTGACGGCTGCATTCATGCTTACAAAGGATGACACGCTGCTAACGGCTGAACAATTCACCAATCTGGCACTTGCAGGAGGATACTCAGGTCCTCTACCAGAGCCCATTCAGACAAAGCCTGAGCCAAAGTACTCCGGCAAGCAGTTATTCTCACTTTTCCTGCCCAAAGATTTCAATTACATCATGATCTCGAAATGGGCAAGAGGGCTGAAGACAGAGAAGAAAGACATCATAATACGCGATGGGCAGCTGACTAGTGGGGTTATTGATAGAGCGGCAATTGGTGCAGAGGAGCCTGACAGTATTCTGCACAGAATAGCGAAAGATTACGGCGCAGAAGAGGCCAAGAAGTTCCTGAATTCGGTTCTGTCAATGCTCCGCTCTTACATGACTAGAATGGGTTTCTCATATGGCTACGATGAGCTTGTCCTAGATGATGAAGCTCAAGAAGGGATCAGAAAGGTTCTGGACGATTCCTACGCTAAAGTCAAGGAACTCATTAAGCAGTACAACCAAGGAAAACTGGCCCTGACAAAGGGTCTGTCCCCCGAAGAGGCGCTAGAATTGAACATTGTCAACGAACTTTCAAAAGCCAGAGACCGCTCAGGCAAGATCGCGGACAGAGCGTTTCCACTTACCAACGCAGGTGTAATCATGGCCAGAACAGGTGCAAGAGGTTCAAGCCTCAACCTAGGTCAGATGACCGCATGTGTTGGTCAGCAGTCAGTCAGAGGGAAGCGTATCATGAAGGGCTATTATGCAAGGGCCCTTTCCCACTTCAAGCCTGGTGACTTGTCACCAGATGCTAAAGGGTTCGTGAAATCGAACTATAAGCAGGGACTGGGACCCGAGGAGTTCTTCTTCCACGCGATGGGAGGAAGGGAAGGACTAGTCGACACAGCAGTAAGAACGCAGCAGAGCGGCTATATGCAGAGAAGGCTGGTTAACGCGTTGGAGCATCTGAGGGTCGAATATGACCTTACTGTGCGCGACCCCAATGGGGGTATAATCCAATTCCTCTATGGAGAGGATGGCATAGACCCCGTAAAGAGCGATCATGGACTGGCAGTCAAGGTCGAGAGACTGGCAGAAACTGCGGCACTCGAATACAGTGCGCATAAGGTAACTGCAGCGCAGATAGAGAAGGTTCTTGCAGACTACGAAGGAGTTCTTAACGTGAAGATCATGGGAGACCTGAGGAGCTCGTTCGAAAAGATACCCCTTACAACCGAAGGGATGAAAACTGTCTGCGAAAAGACACTAGAACTCTTCAACAAGGCGTTAGTAGAGCCTGGAGAAGCAAGCGGTATTGTCGCTGCTCAGTCGATTGGCGAACCTGGAACACAGATGACGCTAAGAACATTCCACTTTGCAGGAGTCAAGGAGCGAGACGTAACTCTCGGTCTACCTCGACTGATCGAGCTAGTTGACGCAAGGAAGATACCTGCAACACCCGCCATGAACGTTTACTTGGATGAAGATCACAGGAAGTCAAATGAGAAAACGCTTGAAATAGCCCGTGAAATACTCTTCACGAAAGTCGAAGACGTAATAGCTTACAGCGAAGTTGATTTTGAGAACGGCGTAGTTCTGCACCTAGACAAAGAAAGGATGCAAGATAGGGGAGTTGCCGCAGAAGATGTCAAGGTAGCAGTGAAGTCAGGTAAAAGGAAGGTTGAATACAGCAAAGGCGACAACACGGTGTCAATCAAAATCGAGGGAGGAGACATACCTACTCTATTCACTCTACGAAACAAAGTGATGAACCAGAAGGTCAAAGGTATTCCTGGTATCGAAAGAGTAACACTGACCAAGGAAGATGAAGAATGGATGATTCAGACATCGGGCTCCAACTTACCAAAAGTCCTTAGAACGCCAGGCGTAGACACGACAAGAACAACTACGAACAATATCTTCGAAGTAGCAACTACATTGGGCATCGAGGCTGCCAGAATCGCATTGATTAGCGAAATCACAAGCACTCTTGACGAGCAGGGTCTGGAAGTCGACATTAGGCATATACTGTTAGTATCCGACCTTATGACTTCAAAGGGCTTACTGCAGCAAATTGGTAGGCATGGCATTGCTGGCAAGAAACCAAGCGTGCTGGCAAGAGCAGCGTTCGAAATCACAGTCCCGACGATAGCGGAGGCGGCTGTGACAGGTCAGGTAGAGGAACTCAAAGGTGTTACTGAGAATGTCATAGTTGGTATGGTTATACCTGTCGGCACAGGTATGGTAGACCTATACATGAAGCGAGAGAAATGATCGACGAAAAGACCCTTTCAAAAACACTCACTGGCGTTGCGAAGACTGGCAAGTATATTGCAGGCTACAAGGAAGTCTGGAAGTCTGTAAAGGGTTCGAAAGTGGTAATAACATCTTCATCGTTAACAACTGATAAAACAAAGCAACTGCAGGAGGCGTGTAGCGCTGCTACCATTCCTTTCCTGCAAGTTCCTGTGACGTCTGTCGGTCTGGGCAAGGCTCTTGGTAAGCAGTTCCGTGTTTCAGCGCTTGCGGTGAAAAACCAAGGGGATGCCAACCTTAGTGCTATACTTGGAGAAGTTCCAAAGTAGATGACGGAGAAAATTATCTGATGCCTGAAAGTATCAAGCTAACATCCGAGGAATTGGAGCTCATGCAGATATTCCAGCAAGCAAGCGGCGCGACGGCGCGAGACTGCATTATTGATACAAAGATGGGCAGGATAATTTTTGTCGTTAACAAGGGCGAGATGGGTCTTGCCATTGGCCGCGCAGGGCAGAGCGTCAAGAATATTCAGGGCGCTGTGGGGAAGCCCGTCGAACTCGTCGAATATTCAGATGACCCTAAAGAATTCATCAAGAATTCTCTTGATCCCAAACTGGTCAGCGATGTCAGACTGACTGAAAGGCTTGACGGAAAGAAGGTTGCAACGGTTGTCGTGGATGAGAAGAAAAAAGGCGCGCTCTTGGGAAGGAATGGAAGAAATGCCGAGAGGGCAAGACTTCTTGCAAAGAGGTATTTTGAAATCAACAACATCCACATAGTGCATCAATGATGGTTCTAGACTTTTATAGAACTGTATAGAAGGTGTGTCGCTTGTCAAAGTCTCCAACTGGTGAATTCGCAGGACGGAAGCTGCGGCTCAAGAGGCAGCGTTTGCGCTGGTCCGACAAGTATTACAAGCGAACTTTGCTCATGCTTGACACAAAGGCTGACCCTCTCGAGGGAGCTCCCCAGGCAAGAGGCATAGTTCTTGAGAAAGTGGGGATAGAGTCGAAGCAGCCCAACTCCGCGATTAGGAAGTGTGTAAGGATACAACTTGTAAAGAATGGCAAGCAGGTGACTGCTTTTCTGCCTGGAGACGGCGCCTTGAACTATGTCGATGAGCACGATGAAGTGTCCGTTGAAGGAATCGGAGGTTCTATGGGTCTCTCTATGGGTGACATCCCGGGAGTCCGATGGAAGGTCTTCAAGGTCAATGGCGTCTCGCTGAACGAATTGGTCTATGGAAGGAAGGAGAAGCCTAGAAGGTAGAGAGCATGTCTGAAGCCAATAAGTTATTGCTGTTCAGGAAATGGGATTTTGAGGGCATCGAAGTAAAGGATCCAGGGTTGCAGAGCGTAATTTCGTTGAATCCAGTCATAGTACCTACTTCAATGGGCAGGCACGAACACAAGAAGTTCGGCAAGTCTGAGGTGAACATTGTTGAAAGAGTAGCCAATTCTCTGATGCACTTCGGCAAGAAGCACGCAAAGAACACCGGACGGATGGGAGGAAAGAAGCAGAGATCCATCAATATTGTCAGGTCTGCCTTTGAGATCATCGCCTTAGAGACTGGGAAGAATCCGATTGAGGTGCTTGTAAAAGCGTTGGAGAATTCTGCTCCAAATGAAGATACGACGAGAATTGCTTACGGAGGCGTCGTTTACCACGTTTCCGTAGATATATCTCCTCAAAGAAGGCTTGATCTAGCATTAAGGTTCATTTCCGAGGGCGTCAGTCAAGCGAGCTTCGCATCCAGGAAGAGCGTCGAGGAAGTGCTTGCGGATGAAATAATTGCTGCCGCTAACAACGATACCAACAGCTATTCGATAAAGAAAAAGAACGAGCAAGAACGCATAGCGATGGCTTCTAGGTAGAATTCTCCTCTGTTAATTGGTTAGCGCGTACTCCGCCTCTGATTTCCCTATAGTCAAGGGGGGAGAATGGATTGGTACAGATCAATATAGCGACTAAATTATATCATTGTTAGACATGACCTAAGAGCATTTAAGACTGCTCCGGTTTCAACATCTGATTTGGAGTGGGTTCGAACTTAGTGGAACTTGAATCCTTTGGATAACCAAGATTTGCAGGGTGTAAGATTCAAAACATGAGCCACATATGTTTAGAAAATCAACAACGCGTAGGAAATTATAAGGTTCCGTTAGGTTGACTGGTCAAGAATCCCTCGTCATGTCCAAACAAGTTAACAGAGCCTAAACAATACATTCACTCGACGGCCTTCAAGAGTTTCTTTTCAGATACAATCTTGTCTTGCCTTCTGATAGCCTTTGAGAATTGGAGTATCTTTCTTCTTAAGACCTCTCGTGACTTTTTTCTCTGTCCCTAATCTCTTCCCATCATTAATTTGAGCTCCTCAAGACGCACAAGCAGATCAGAATACAAAGATCTAAGACCCTGCAAATCTGAGTATTTCTTCCATCCCACGGCGGCTGCAAGTGCAGTATCTATTTCAACACGTGAATGAAATTCCGTTCGAAGCTGATCCAACAGCGAGGGAAATTGCACATGACAAACAAAATCATATACGTTAAGTAGTTTCTTTCTGGATGTGTCATCCAGCTTATCCTCATCCAAAACTAGCGTTTCCTCAATGGCCTTCTGCCCCCAGTGCATATAGGAACCTCGTACTTCTGTTCTGACATTAAGAAGATGGGCTAGCGAGAATGTTGAGTTCCACCATAACGCCAGTACCCTAGCCTTTTCAAAAGATTGAATCTTGAATGACCATAGGGACCATGTGGGCACAATAGGGAAGGGCGAGACGAATGCAAGGAGACAAGTTCCAGGGGAAGTCAAATCAATATTCCCATAACCTGCAACAACCATGAAAGCTTCCCTGCTATGGATGTGAGAAAGCCTTTTTCGCAAGGTTTCACTTGGGTTTTTTTCGTCCCAAAAGGCTTCATCATTTCTGAACCTCCCTGCTACAACGTAGTCATACGGTGTAGTCACTTCGATAGTCTCCATTCCAGATGCAGATCTCGTAGCCGGCATCACCACATTTTTCGGGACCCTAACCTCTATTGCAGTTTTCTCATTTCTTGCCTCGATAAATTGCTCCGTCTCTCTGAGGATTAACCACTCAACCCGGGTTCTCACAGGTCTCTGGCGAGATAGCAGTGTGTTCTTGGGATTGACGCTATCGCTTGATGAGTGAAAGCGAATGCCCTGAATGGTTCTTGGAACTAATTCTCCCAATTTTGAAAGAACATTGGAGTGAGGATAGGTGAGTGTGGTCTCTTCGCCAGGAATGAGCTTTCTCCAATCCATCAAGTTAGAAAATCTATCCAACTCTACACTTGAAACCATCATTTCCTGATGTTGATCGCCAGCGGCGTCCGGTGCTGTAAATGTTCGCTTGAGGATCGATGTGATTACGCCTTTTCTAGCAATCAGCAAGATTTCCCTAAATGAAGTATCTTCGCTGAATGCAGAGCGCCAGCCCGACAGAATAAGGTATTCGATATTATACTTCTCATATAACAGTTGGCGCAGGCCCATCAAACTTTGCTCCTGAATAAAGGCAGCTGGAAGGACCATGCCCATGCGTCCACCTTTCTTAAGGAAACGATCGGCCAAGAGAATAAAATATGCGAAGAAATTCATTTCCTTGTTAGAACGCTTTGCATAGTCTGAGAACCTTTCTGATAACATACTTCGGAACTCTTTTGCCACATGGCGCTTCCGTGTAAATGGCGGATTCATGATGACCAAATCAACCGATTCCACGGTGAATCCTTTTCCGGCCCCCGCAGCAGACAGCGCACCCTCCTGAACCTTGGAGCCCTCAGTCTCTCCGGTCAAGAACTGTGCGAGTCTAGCCTGACCTCGAGGCATTACTTTTTGCAACGATGAGATAATGGATCCAGGTCTAAGCAGTGTAGAATCGTAAACTGCAATGCGTACCTTGTCCGTCCAATATGCCGGATTGCGAAGGGCAAGCTGTACTACTGCGAGATGAGCAGCAAACGGCATTATGTCGACGCCCGTCAAATCTCTCTCAATAAACTGCCTGTGATGTTGCTCAGTAAAATCAGACCGCAGTAGTGCTGCTTTCTGATCATATGCGGCCATTAGAAGTGTGCCTGATCCACAAGCGAAGTCGGCTACCTTAATATTAGGATCATCAATTGAGAGCTTGGCAAGAAGTCTGGCCGCCATGGGGTTAGTATAATAAGCAGCCACAGGTTTTCGTACTTCAATAGGTATCAATCTGTGAAAGATATTGCCTAACAAATCTCTGGTAAACTGTTCGGGCTGAAGATTCTCGATCACACGTAAGATGTAACGGATATATTGCAACGAGCGCTGAGGAAATAGCGAAGCTACATCAAAATCGAAAATGGCTTGATAATCATCTTGAAGGACCTTGTCGAAATAGTTCTGTTTTAGTTCTTTTGGAAGAGTCAAATTATCACCCTTAATCGGAGGATATCTTGGGTTCTGGCCATCCTGTTTGCTTGCTTGGAGTATTCTGTAGAATACGATCTGGTTGAGTAGCAAATATGCGGCAGCTCTGCGAGCTGCCTCGATCTCGCCTTTGCCTTTTGGTATTGTTGCAATAATATGCTCAAACAGAACATCCCCATGGAACTTACCCACTTTAGGCAGATATTCGGTAAGGCGGCCAACCACGTCCCCCATTAACCTAACGAATTCCAAAGGATCTTCGAATCCCTTTTGGCCTGTTAGGCCTTTGTGAAGCCATTCAACTATCCGCTCCACTTGGCCATGAAATAGTCTGACTGGAGCATCTCGAATCTTTAGCATACCTCTGTATTCAACACCAGACAAGATTAGCTCGGGTTTTATCTCACCGAGTCGTTGTTGTCTAACCCTATCCTTTAGCTGATCCGGATAGCCAATTAGAAAGTAGCCAGAAGCGCCTGCAATGTCGCCATATTCTATCGCCTGATTATACCCATCCAAATATGAGTCCAACCATTCTCCTTCCCCATACAGAGTAATAGTGTTACGGAGCTCAAAATCGGGCTGTCGTCGACCATAAAAGAGCTGGCTTGACATTTGGGTCACCATGTTCAGGTCGTGCTTCCGTAGATACTCTGCCATCAGGTCATTTATCGTGTTCTCAGTGGCGTCGGACAACCGTAGAGTTCTCCTAGGCTAATATTATAAAACTATGTTCGCAATATCTGATTACTCAATCACAATTGGTAACCTCCAAAGGCCATAGAGGCGCACGCGGAGGAAGGGTAGGCTAGGAAAGTCAATAGCTCATTTCGTTTAGGTAATACTTTTGGAAACTGCTAAAGGCACTAAGTAGAGTAGTCGATGATGAAATCAATATTTTGCCAAGTTTCATAGAATCAGATAGTTAAGAATTCCTGAACAGTGATCCCAAGTACTAAAGTACTCTACTCTGTAATAGAAAATCCTGTGCAATGCTATTACCTCAATCAAAAGAACACCAGAAATTACCATACCTCATACAGACTCCTACCTCTCAGTTTAAAGGCAGGAGCAACTAAGCAAAATACCTCACCGATCTTGCTTTGTATCGTAGCCCCCGTCCTAGCAGCTGTACCTGAGGGGACTCCTACCCGTCTTTTGCACAGGGATATGCAAGTTTAGAGACTAAGATGTTATCGTTTCAGTTTTTATAGATGCTCAGGTTATTTCATTTACTCGCCATATATAGGGGGAGGGTGCTTTACACACAAACATGTAACTGCTATACTAATCTACTCTATTACTATAGTACTCTACTAATACAGTATTATGTTGCATATCATCCGTACTATATTGGGGGACATCACTCAATCAGATATTGACTTGATCTACTAAAAATTGGAAAATTGTCAAACATGAGGCGTTTGAGTTTAAATACAAAACAAGAGAAAAAATTTTTTGCATA
>JACPBJ010000111.1 GCA_016180375.1 Nitrososphaerota archaeon
GTAAATGAGAAACTGAGGAACCCGTAATTGAGTAATCAGCATAGTAGATAGGATGCCGAGAGTTACTATCGCTGCTAGTGTTGTTGCAACGGAAATGCCGTACCTGTCCAATGGATTCTATAGGAATGGTATGCTAAAAATTCGTTACTTTCAATAATTCCTTAGCTTTAGGCTCTTTTTGACTTTATATTGTAACCCCCCTAATTTGCACGCAGGAGCGTACGCTAACTATTAGCTAACTTAATAACCAAAACCGAATAGGTTCAAATTGTGAACGAACTGCTTCTGGTGCTCCCGCTGGCGCTCGTTCTGGGATTCAAGCACAGCTTTGATGCAGACCATGTCATCGCAGTTTCTGCCATCTTGACAAGGCTGAAATCGATTCGCCAGAGCGTAGCAGCAACTGGCAGCTGGGCAGTCGGGCACATGATCACTGCAGGAGCGATAACGTTCACTCTCTTCACTTTCAGAGAGACTATACTTTCTGCCTACCTTGCCTTATTCGAATCAGCCGTAGGTCTGATGCTGGTAGTGTTAGGAGCAGTTTCTTTGTTTTCAGTTTTTGGGGTTCGGGTTCACTCACATACTCACAAACACGATGAAGAAGAGGAGCATTCCCATTTCCATATGCACATCTTTGGACATGGTAAAGATCATTCCCATAGAAACAGTGCCTACATGTTCGGCGTTGGAATCGTTCAGGGGCTTGCAAGCAATGACGAGCTTCTGGTACTTGTGACTGCTTCTCTGGGTCTTGCCACATTCGCAGAAGTGCTCGTTGGGATTGGGACGTTCAGCATAGGCGTAGCTTTTGGGATGGCGTTCTATGGTTTGGGCATCGGATTTGCCATGACAAAAATAAGAAACATAAACTTGTGGGCAGTTTTGAATCTGCTTGCAGGGGCCATAAGCATAGCTTACGGTGCTATGCTCTTCACAGGCCTTGTCTAGCTCTGCAGTATTCAGCTTATGCTGCGCATTCTCCTTTCGCAGTCTTTACTTTGAAGTACTCCTGAGTGCCCCAGTCAATGTACTTGTCCGGTGCCTGCTCAAATGGTGGTAACGTAGTAAGCTCTCCCAGACTTTCCTGCACGAATGCTACGAAGCTCTTCTTCTTTTGAACCGTTTCTTGACCCACTATTTTTCACCTCCTTTTGACGCAACTGCTACTTCTCCATGCAGCCCCTCGCCGCCCATCTCTTCCTGTGACCTTTTGACCCAGTCAGAGAAAGATTCTTCATCCTTCCTGTTCTCCCTGTAGAGCTGTATGAGTCTTAGTACGACATCTGGCACATTCTTGGCAGGGACCTTAGCCACAGGAGTCCCAAAGATCGCTTTGCCCGGGCCGATTCCTCCACCTAGTAGGAGGGTATAGTACGGAGCCATCTTTCCATCGACCCTGTTCGCAGAGCCGTAGAAGCCAATATCGGCTATATGGTGCTGGCCGCAAGAGTTCGGGCATCCGCTCACTTTGATTGAGATGTCCTTAAGATCTTCTGCCATTACTATTTCCGGCATCTCCTTTAATCTCCGATGCAGCTCTAATGCTAATCTATGTGAGTGTGTTATCGCAAGATTGCACGTGTCTGCACCGGGGCATCCAACCACGCTCAGGATTCTATTGGCGCCATAGGTTGCAAGTCCTGCTGCGTTCAAATCCACATAGAAGTCGTAAAGCAGGTCTTCTCTTATCCACTTGAATACGAGATTCTGTGTTCTTGTAGTTACAAGGATGCCTCCAGAATACTTTCTTGCCATGCTAGCCAATGCGTAGAACTGCTGTGTTGTAATGTCGCCTGCTGGGAGAGTTACGTAAACGTAATAGAAGCCTTTCTGCCTTTGGTTGAATACATTGGTCCTCCTCCACCTCTCAAATTCTGGGCTGCTTTCGACCCTGTCGCTGGGAGTCGGGAAGCTTGGAGGAGGTTCCTCTTCAAACTCTCGGATTTTCCAGAGTCTATCGCCAGCTCTTGTCGAGTAGACGGCGATTCTTTCCTTCAGCACTATCTTTCTGAATTCTGCCATTCCGAGGCGCATGATTACGAATTTTATTCTGGCCCTTGCAGGGTTTCCTCTCTCGCCCAGCCTGTCGAACACTCGCAAGATGGCTTCGCATGTTACTAGCAGTTGATCTGCAGGAGTAAATTCTTCAAGAAGCTGCGCAGCAAATGGCGGGGGTCCTAGCCCTCCTCCGACATATATTTTGAATCCTCTGAGCTCCTTTCCATCGACCATCTTCCTGTCAGCAAGGATTCCGATGTCGTGCATGCCAGTCGCAGCATGATCTGTCTGGCATCCCTCAAGCGCGATCTTGAACTTCCTAGGCAGGTTTTGGTTCAGCGGGTTTCTCAGGAAGTATCTTACTATGGTATCGGCATAAGGAGTGATGTTAAAGATCTCGTCAGGCGATACCCCTGCAATAGGGCATGCAGTCACATTTCTCACGGTATTGCCGCATGCTTCTCTGGTAGTTAGGCCAACTTCATTGATTCTTCGCAATAACTCTGGAACTACTTCCAATGGCACCCAGTGAAATTGGAAGTCTTGCCTTGTAGTAACGTGCCCTATGCCATTTGCAAAAATTTCAGATACCTCACCAAGCCTCTCCAACTGCTCGGCGGTCAGCAGCCCGTAGGGCACCTTAACCCTGATCATCTGAATGTCTTTCTGGAAGCGAATGCCGTAGACCCCGTTCTCAAGCCTGAACTTCCTGAAGGTTTCCTCGTCGAGTTCCCCGCTCTTGTACCTTCTGATCTCTTCGGCGACTCGATTAACTTCCACCTCAGCTAATTCAGGGGTCGTAAAGCGAGAAGGAATATACATGCCGATTTTCTAGCACGTTTGAAATAACCGTCCTAATAAGTATAACGCCGTTATACAGATTTATGCTTGCACGGATCCTAAATCGCGACGTTGACAGGTCTAAGGCCGAAGTAAGATTTTACATGCGGCCTTGTGAAATAGAAGAGAGTCGCGCCACTAATTATCAAACTAACGATGCCAGCAGGCAGCGTAGTGATGCCCATCAAGAAAATAAGGATTGAGAAGATGATGGTTAGCCACCAAGCCCACTGTTTACCGTTCCACATGCCCCAACTTACTACTACCCCCACGACCCCTAGAAATACTAGGAAAAGTCCAAAGACGCCCAGTATCAGTCCTGCAAACGGTCCTGCAAAGGGGACAAGGAACCCTATTAGTGGCCCAGCCATGACCAGAACCATTCCTGCCAGAAGCAACAGTACGGCGAAGAGCCCGTTCAAAATAGCTAGAACTGTAACTCCAGCAGGGCGATCTTTTGGTTCTGGAGGTTCAGACACAGGTTACCATATCAAAATTTGATTATAAGGCTGATGGATCTGTATTTTTGAAAATGCTGGAGGTAGATGTTAGCATTTAATTATATGCGTCTCAAGCTAATCTGCAATTGGCTCAGCCAACTCTATTCTGCTCAATGTGTGGTACCAAGGCTACTAGTCCTTCGGCAAGGTTTTGCAGCAGCTGTGGGGCTCCCTTGGCTCCGGCTACGTAGCCAACAAAGGAAGCATCCCTCCCGACCCAGTCACAAATTGTACCTGAGATAGCTGATCAGTCTCCAAAGATTCCAGAGGAACATCCAGCTACCAAAGCAAGTTTTGCTCATGATACGATAGTCGGAGTAGATCTTCTAGCCGGCGAGAAGATACTGCGAGTAACTCCATGTAGGTTGAAGACTTTTACACAGGTTAAAGATTGTGTTCTCTACGTGACCACGCAACGGCTAATCTGCACCAGCACTTCCAAAGGTATGTTTGGAGCTATGACCAAGGTTGCGGGAAAACCTACTGATAACGTCGAATTGACTATACAGCTTCAAACCGTGATAAAAGCAGAGCTCCGGGATGGGAAGCTGAAGTTAACATTTCTTGGAGGAGAAGGTAAGACATCTTCAGCTGAATATATTGTTGGAATGGCGGCTCCAGACTTGGGAGATTTTATAATTCAAGCTCGTCAAGGCGCGTACGTTGACCTTTTAGCTGCGATAATTGATGAGTATGACGATTCATCTGACGTAAAATCGTCACTTGTTAAAGGATTGTCAATAACAGGAAAGGCTCTCTATACTGGGGCCAAGGTCGGGGTCAAAGTGACCAGTCAGGTGTATCAGCAATTTCTGAAGGATTCTCAGTTGGATTTTGAAGAGGCTGCTATAGAGGAAGACCGGGTTGGCTGGTCGGGTAGGACCGGACCAAAGGGCAGGAAGGCGGAAAACAGGGTCGCAGAAGCCTTAAAGCTAATGCGCTGGAATGTTAAGGGTCGCAATATCATTCTTCAAGCACGTGAAATTGACATCATAGCGCAAAAGGGGGAGCGGACATACATGATCGAATGCAAATTTGGAAGGAAGCAAATCGATACCGCCGACTTGGACAGTTACGTGATGCTATACTATGACGCAAAGCAACGTATAGGGGTGAAT
>JACPBJ010000112.1 GCA_016180375.1 Nitrososphaerota archaeon
GATTTCTCCTTTCAGAGTGTAAATAGCAACGGTATTGTCTTTCACAATATTGGGAGATATCTTCAGGATTCCCGGTATTGCAAGCTTGGCACCGTTGCATACAGCCTCAACTGCAGAATCCCTGATGACGACGCTGGGTATCGTCTTCATGGCATGCTCTATTGGTAGAATAAGGCGCTTCAGCTTACTGTCATCGCCTCTCTCATAATTGTAATAAGCATCCGCAAGATCGTGCAATCTCACAAAACCATCTTTTTCGCTGAGGTTGCTAACCTTAGTCCTCCTCAATTCAATCATAGTAGCGCCGCAGCCAAAAACTTCTCCCATGTCGTAGATGAGTTTCCTTATGTAGGTCCCCGATTCACAAAGAACTCTGAACATCAGCAGCCGCCCTTGCTGCTCTAGTAGTTCCAATTCGTAGATTGTTCTCGTTCTTGTAACTCTCTTCACCGAAGATCTTTGAGGCGGGCGCTGGAATATCTCTCCAGTAAATTCCTGAATCACTCTTTTCAAACTGGCATCATCAACAGGATCGTGAAGTCTTGCAGCGGTAACGTACTCTTTCGGCCCGAGCAGAAGGACGGTGAGTGCTTTTGTCCCCTCACCAAGCCCTATCGGCAGAAGGCCTGTTGCTGGAGGGTCTAGAGTTCCGCTATGGCCTGCTTTCTCGATTTTCAGAACTCTTCTCACATAAGCGACAATTTCGTGGCTGGTTGGTCCCTCATGCTTATCCAGAGGAATTAATCCATAATCAAGAATCTGCCTTATACTACGGTTTTCTGGAGCACACCCGTACCTTGGGTCTGTCTCTTCCTTAGCTATTTCGATGAGTTCCTGAGTGCTATTCAAACTGCTTCACGATGCACAGAACTATCTCCCTGACTTTTTCTGGCGGGAGCCTGTCAGTCGAAATAACAAAATCGAATACTGAAAGATCCTCTCCAAACTTGATGCCGTAAAGCCTCTTGTACAAAGCAACATTTTCTCTGTCTCTCTTCTTTACAATATTTAGTGATTTGCTATAGGGAATATTATCCCTGTTCGACATTCTCTTTGCCCTATTCTGCACGGAAGCCTTTAACCAGATCTTTAGAGCGCCATTGTATAACCAAGGAAGAGGATAGCTCGTAACTACGATACCTCCTGCATCGAGTTTCTGCGTAAGTTTCCTATCAACTTGCTTGTCGAAGTTTGGGTTCTTCCTCCTCTCAGCGAGGAAGGCAAGCCCTGCCTTCGTATCCCACCAGTCAGCATCTCCAACCTTGTAGCCCTTCTCCCTTGCAATATCCTTCAGCGCATCTCCTCCAGAATAATGTTTCAAACCGAATTCGTCGCAGATAGCTTTGGCTAGGGTCGTCTTTCCTACAGCTGGCATTCCCGATATTATCACGCTGAGGTTCTTCTTCAAATCAAAACAGCTTTGAATTTAATGGATTGCATCAAAGATTGCTTTTGCAGCTTGGTCAGCCTTCCCTTCCGCATTATTCACAATCTGCATTGCAGCGCCAGAAATTACTGCGGAGGCGGCCAGCATGCTTCTTGCGACCATAAGGTCTCTTTCGATTGCTTCAAGGCTTACCATGTCCCTGTTTCTAGTAGCGTCCTTCTGTCGCCTAGCAAGTATTTCTGAAGCCTCAGCCTGTACCAAAACCAAATTCGTAGGAGAAAGAGCGGTCAGAATGTTGTGAGGGAGGCCGGGGTAATAGCCCTCTTTTGTGTTTATGAAAAGATGAGTATCAACCAAAACTACATCAGCCTTCCTCTTAGTAATCGATGTTGCAGCCTTTTCTTGCAGCTTCCTTTGCGTTTTGACAGGCAGTTTCCTCATATCATCCCGACGCTTAACCCCAATTTTCTGAGCTTCTTCAAACATGACAGTCCCAAATACAACGTAATTCGTCTTCACCTCGGCAGTCTTCAGCATCTCCTCTAACTTGGTAACGACGGTAGTCTTGCCCACGCCTGGAATTCCGACTATGACCACTCGCTTGCTAGTCTTCTCCATGGGGGTCTCGGGTGTCGGTGCAAGGGGTTAATACCTTTCTGCTTTTTAGTAAGACATCAAATACCGGTAATTTTGAAGGTGGAAACAAATTGTCCCAGAAGTTTCCCGAGCCTACCGTTGGCGCGCTAATACTTGATGGCAAGGACAGATTATTGCTCGTAAAATCTCCAAAGTGGAAGCATGGAAAATGGACGGTTCCCGGAGGGCACATAGAAGTTGGAGAGAGCGCCCGCCAAGCTATCGTGAGGGAGGTCAAAGAGGAAACAGGGCTCAGCGTAAAGCCAATTGTACTCTTGCTGGTGCAGGAAGCCATATTCTCTGGCGAATACTACAAGCCCATGCACTACCTCTTCATGGATTTCCTTTGCAAGGCACAGAATTCTGCTGTTAAATTAGATAAAAGAGAGCTTAGCGAATACAGATGGTTCGAACCAGAAGAAGCCTACAACGCTGATGTCGAATCCTACACCAAGAACCTTCTCAATGCATACAAAAAATTCGAATCAGGTAGTTCGAAAGCGCCAAGCTATATACCCGCTTCTGCAAACAAAAAGGGCACATGATTTCTCATAGAGAAGCAATTGCGCTTTCCGACAAGATAGAGAACCTATGCAAACAGCACGAAGACTGGAGGACCAAGAAGTGTATCAACCTTATCCCCTCAGAGAACATTATGAGCAGAAAAGCAAAGGCTCTGCTCTCCTCAGATTTTGCCCATCGGTATACGTCCAGAGAAAAATACTACATGGGAACAAGGTTCATCGATGAAGTTGAGCATCTAACCACAGAGCTTGCAAAGAAAGTCTTCAAGGCAAAGTTTGCCGATGTCAGGCCTATTTCAGGGCACCTCTGCGATATGGCGATCTGCCTGCTGTATGCGAAAAGAGGGGACAAAATGCTCAGCGTTTCTCCTAGTAACGGAGGTTATCCGGGCTTCTCTGAACGCGGCCTAGGCGGAATTTTGGGACTGAAGAATATCTATTTTCCCTTTGATAAAGATAGGATGAACGTTGATGAACAGGGAACAATCGAGTATGTGAAGAAGGAAAAGCCCAGCATCACTTTCTTTGGCGCCAGTTTCTTTCTATTCCCCCACCCGATCAAGAAGATTTCAAAGACTTTCGATTCAATGAAAATTTACGACGGCTCTCATGTGCTAGGGCTTCTGGCTGGAGGCTCATTCCAATCGCCTCTTGATGAGGGATGCGATATTCTGCTAGGCTCGACTCACAAGAGTTTCTTTGGTCCTCAGGGCGGAATAATAGTTACAAACGATGAGGAAATTGCTAATGAGATAGACAGAAACCTCCATCCGGGCATTGTAGACAACTTGCATTGGAATAGAATTCTTGCCCTTGCCATGACACTAGTTGAGATGCTCAGGTTTGGAAGGGAATACGCTACACAAGTGGTTAGAAACTCAAAAGCGTTGGCAAGTACTTTGTCAGACCTGAGAGTAAAGGTTCACTGCAAACGATACGGTTTTACAGAATCGCATCAGGTTCTCTTGGCTTATTCAAAGGATAGAAGTTCCAAAATTGCGGAGACCCTCCAAAGAGGGAACATCATAGTTGATAAAGGCATTAGGCTTGGCACGAGCGAGGTGACGCGCAGAGGGATGAAGGAAGAAGAAATGCAAACCATTGCTCATCTTATTGCTGATGGAATGAAAAATCCTAACTCTGTCAAAAAGAAAGCCGAAAAATTAGCTAGGGAATTTAGCGAGGAGGAGTACTGCCTCTGAGCACCTCTATGACAGGCCTGTCCATATCATCGCGCAGTTTTGCTATAATCATCGTCTTCGTGTTCAACGCATAACCAAAATTGCCATTCGCATCGATTGCTATCAGCCCTGCCGTATTGCGACCTTTCTTTGCTGTGATGTAATCTATGGATGCTCTGCAGGCTTCCATCGCAGTTTTTCCATGAACCATAAAATCATGTGCCAATTTAGATAAGCAGACACTCATTATCGCCTCCCCTATACCACTTGCCGCTACTCCTGCAGTTTCATTTTCTGCATAGAGCCCTGCTCCAACAACCGCTGAATCCCCAACCCTGCCATCAAGCTTTAGCCATAATCCTCCTGTTGAAACTGCTGAGGCAATGTTTCCATCAATGTCTATAGCAACTGCGCCGACGGTATCATGAAATGCAACATTCTTTCTGACATATTTTGGAGGGTTCTTCTGCATTAGCTCCCACTTTGTCCTCCTCTCGGCAGTAGGAAGAACTTTCGATACAAGACCGAATCGCTTAGCAAACTTTTCCGCCATGCTCCCAACAAGAAGCGAATGATCAGTTTCATCCAGAACTTTCCTAGCAACGATTACGGGGTTTCTTACATTCCTCACCGCACCGACTGCCCCGCAAGAGAGGTTTCTTCCATCCATGATAGCAGCATCCATTTCGATATTCCCGCTTAAC
>JACPBJ010000113.1 GCA_016180375.1 Nitrososphaerota archaeon
GCTGCTCTTGATATTGACATGCCGCGTGCCTTGATTACGACTTCCCCCATCTGCGCAAGCTGTATCAGTGCTGACATAGCATAGCTCATTACAGGCTTCTTACCTACGTAGATATGGTTTGGAGGAGAAATTCTTGGAGGTCTTGGTTGCGCATCGCTTGGTTGAGTTTCCTTTTCTGGTGTGTTTGCGGTAGACATGTTGGATCGCGAAAAAAGGCTCCCTTCTAATTATATAAACATACTGCGGAATCTGCTTTGTTACAGCATAGAAAACTGAAAAGCATTTAACTAAACATGGGGCTAACGCACCAGGGACAAACCACAGATGCAGATACCTTGTTTAGTATCAACCAAAAAACGGAATAGGAGCGAGATAAGATGGTAGACTTCCTCATTTCGACTATTATAGTAACAAGATTCGTTACGTTGTTATTGGGAGCTTACATAATTTTTCAAGCTTACAGAGGATACAATAGAAACAGGAATGCCTCCATATTGGTTCTCTCCATAGGCCTTGGCTGTGTCACATTGGGAACATTTGTTGAGGGGGTTCTTTACCAATTTTTGCAATGGGGGCTTATCGATGTTCATGAGATAGAGTCGATGTTGAACGTAGTCGGCTTTGCTCTAATGCTTTTGTCGCTCAAAATGCGGTAGTGGAGTGTTAGATGATCGCCTAATCCCGCTACTGGCTATCAGAACTGGTAATTGTGGTTAGTGACCATTATGCACGGGTTCCCCCAATACAAGACAGCAACGGGTAGCACCCGTCGGGCCAGCGCGCGGCTCTCTTACATACCTATTGAGATTGCGACATGTTGTCAGTGTTCTTTGGATTTAGATAGTTTTCTGAAGTTGTGTTCAGCCAAAACAGAAGGCTCTTGGGGAAGAGCTACGGCGATCCGAAGGTCACTTCGATGAGTTTGTTGTTAGTCAGTAAAGTGATTGCTGCTACTTTTCTTGAACCGTGAATTCGGCCCACATTCCTCTATCTGAATGTCTGTCTGGCTTTGTTCCTTGGTCCTGGAAACACGCGTAAAAGTATTTGCCAGGTTTGTCGGCTACGAACGTAATTGTCTTGCTCTGCCCTAGCTTTACTACATCCGTCATGGCCCCTTGAATGTCTGGATCAGGATGTCCTGTCTTCTTTAGGTCAGTGACTATCGTAAGTTCATGATCAGCACCGCCTGCGTTCTTCAGGACAATCTGTACTTTTTCACCAGCTTTGACTTGGATTGATGGTCCGCAAGGACCCTTCTCCTGTTTACAAGGAAAGTCTGTATATCCTAGCCCATTAAATGTAAATTCCTTTGCCTCCAGCTGAATAGTTCTGGCCTGCGGAGCAGGTGGACCCTGTGGTAGGGCCAAGAAAGCTCCTGCTGCACCAACTACCACGACAACCGCAACAATTGCTACTATGATACCCTTATTCATAAGAAAACCCTTACTGGAATCATACACGCTTGTATTTAAATGAGGTTCTGGTTGCGATAGCAACTCAAGGACAACCAGGAAATGGACTCTTCGAGGTCTTAACATATCGTAGTTGGTAGCCCCGCCCAGATTCGAACTGGGGTCACCAGGTATCTTCTCATTCGGGATCCAGAGCCTGGTATCCATAGCCCATCCTGGTGATTGGCCGCTAGACTCCGCGAGTTTCCACTCTCGACGGGGCTGCACGGGGCTATTCAAGCAAGCCAAATCATCGACCTTTTTAGCTTTTTCAGAAAGATAACTAACGCTTTCCATGCGGGTTATATAATGAGCATATGATAGCATATTTGTGAAAACTAGGACGATTCGGCAAACTGTTACTCTCAAAGCTAGTCCTCACGAAGTCTATGAAGCACTCGTGGACTCCCGCAAACATTCCAAGCTTACGGGTGCCAAAGCTATCATTAGCCGAAAAGTTGGTGGAAAATTCTCAATTTACGTAGGCGACATAACCGGAACCAACCCAGAATTAGTGCAAGATAAGAAAATCATGCAGTCTTGGCGAATTGTCATGGAAGGCTGGCCTGATGACTACTTTTCTCAGGCAACTTTTTCTATGAAAGCGGTAAAGGATGGAACGCGTCTTGACTTTACACAGTCAGGCGTACCTGAGGAGTGCTACGAATCCGTAAGTCAAGGTTGGTACGATTACTACTGGAACCCCATCAAAGAGATGCTTGAAAACAGATCAGTAAGTTAGAACCATATCTGCCTTGAATGCTTCTTTCTCGAGAAAAGAGTATACTCCGACAAAACCATCCACCCAAGGAAGGTCTTCCTTCTTTAGTTCGAAGAGAGCTGTGGATGCAGTGCATGCGTATATTTTGATATCCAAGGATTCTTTGGCCTGCTTTATCAAATCGCTCATGGGAGGGTAGCCGATACGCTTCCAGCCCTTTTCAATGAAATCCTTCCTATGCTCGTATTCCTTGGGTAGCTCAAGTCTATCTATGTTCTGCTTGGCTAATTTCTCAAGCGCCCACGATCTGAAAAGCATGCTAACCTTAGCGCCTCCTGTAGCAGCCGATATTGCGGTATTCAGTGCAGAACGGACGTTTTCAGAAGTGCCATTATGAACCATGATGGCTATTCTATGATTCTTACCTCTTGCCACATCCGTATTCGATGACAAAATAGTCTTAAACCTTTTCTTGCATATGGTTTCATCATATGCATTGCCGTTCTATCGAATCCATTGATTTTCAATTTTGAGAATTATGTTAGAATCTTAAATATGGAATGGTGCGTTGACTGGTGCGTCGAGTTATTTGGTCTGCGCCCTGAATAGAGATACGTGAGAGTTGATGGAGAAGTCTGCTTCCAACAGGTCTTGGGAATTCATGCGAAAGGGAAGCCACCTATTAGGAATCGTAGGATCTCAGACCGAAGATCAACATGCATTGGGATTCGGATTCCTTAAAGACGGATTGGATAAAGGCGAAATGGCCGTCTTCGTGACTAAAGACCCTGCATTAGTAGAACGTGCCATGGTTCAGTATTGGGCAAGCATGACACAAACGCAGAAGGATGGACAGTTACGAATCATCTCATCTGATTTAATATACCCTACAGGGTTCAGAAAAGAGGCGGTGTTAGCTGCTTTCAAGGAACGTTATCATCAAGCACTAGATTCAGGGTTTAGAGGGTTGAGAGTGGCTGACGTAACAACATTCGGGCAACCGCATGGTCATCTTCGAAGGCTTATCGAATGCGACGAAGCATATGATGCCCTAAAACTGGGTGCTACAACTCTATGTATGTATGAGACGCCAGAATCCTACGAGTATGCCTTATTCACGAAGATTCTCCATTGCCATTCTGCTGTTGTTGATGAGAGGCTAAATCTATTGATCGAGCCTATCAGGTTCTTCTGGCCTGCGGTAGAATCGGTGCTTGTTGAGTTGTTTGGGGAGGATAGGGGAAAGACGATAATATCCAATCTTCGGAAAATTGCAAGAAAGCATTCCAGGGAAGATTCACTAATCAATATGCCTGATGAGTGTGAGATTCTCCAGAAGACTCTGAAGGAGTTGTTTGGGGAGCTCTCTTTCCAGATCTGCGAGCTGATAAAGGGAAGATTAGCGGAAATGACCGTATACTCTTTGAATTCTCAGTAGCAGTTCCACTCTGGTGGGCCGGAAGAGATTTATACGTTATTGTTTAATTAGTTCCGTAATCGCATTAGAGATTATCATCTGATTATCTGTTCAGAAATTAGATGCTGTCCATGCTAAAGAGTCCCGGCCGGACATGATACGCTGGGGTACAAATAGAGTCTATAGGAATGTTAAAATGGAACTCTCGACTCGGGGTGAATCATGCCTAGATACATCATTCTGCTGAAAATGACAGATCAAGGGATAAGGACAGTGAAGGATTTGCCAAAGCGGGTCGCCAATGCTCGGCAGGCTGTTGAGAAAGCAGGTGGGAAGTGGGTCGATTGGAATCTTACTATGGGTGAATATGATGCGGTTGCAACTGCGGAGATGCCGAGTGATGAGGTGGCAGTGACGATCGCTATGGCTATTGGTAGCTTGGGGAATGTTCGGACCACAACCCTCAAGGCGTTTAGCGAATCTGAGATGATAAAGATCATAGGAAAGCTACCCTAACTCAGCCTCCACATAGTTATCTCTGCTAGTCTAAGTGGGCCGGGGCGAGCTTTATCCATTAAATGGTTTGAGTACGCCCATCGGAGGCGGGTAATGATGCCTCCTTCCCATTTTATTTTTCAAGATAGTGATAGGGTGTGTCCGGTGGGATTTGAACCTCAGAGGGTGCAAGTCCGCCTGTGAAGGCAGGCTACGAAGCCTCCTTCCCTATTTCTTCATGCAATCTACTACATCCAGAACATCATCAGGGGTATTTTGTGTAGATCCTCTGTTATAGTTATCTAATGAAATTCCACTCATGGCTTCGGTATTTGGTTTCTGCTAGT
>JACPBJ010000122.1 GCA_016180375.1 Nitrososphaerota archaeon
AAATACGCCTCAACCGGGATTCTAGCATCAACAATATTCGTAAAACTGGTTAGTTCGGTATTGACCCATTGTGAAACAAGACGTGTTGCAGAGCTCTTTGCTACGTAACCCATTTGCAGTTGTTGGAATCCGTACGCGTACTCACGGTGAATTTCGAGCCAATCTAAGTAAAAACTTCTGGTTTTCTCTAAACCATTTTCTATGCTCGGGAATACTTTCTGATAATCTTTGAGTTCATGCTTTTTGATATTATCTTGGGCCCTTTGGCAGTTCTGAATTGCCTCGGAACTCATCGTTCTGTGGATTGACTCCGCACAAGCTCGTAAAGGTCGCTAAGGATTTCCTCCAAATACTTTCTTGTCTTAAGAATGTCGTTATCGTTTTTTTCCGAAGTTACTTTATTGAGTAGTGGTTTGACTTCCATCAGTTTGTTCTTCAATTCACTAACCTTAGCTTGCTTCTCAAAGTCGAATAGTGACAGTAGCTGATTGGATTTGCTTTCTAGGTCTATGTCTTCATAGATGGAGGTACAAGAGTCAAGGTAACCCTTGTACGAATCATCCTTTTTTACTTTCAGATCCAGGGCTATGAGTCCGTATGTCACTCTACCGATTAGGTTGTTTGAATTCAAAAATTGACCGGTTCCTCCCAAGACGAGGGCTGCCATAGGAACCGCCTACAAAGGTTGCTAAATAAACCTATATGGGCATTCTGAAGATATTCGGCAGTCTAATCAAATAGAGGATCCCCAAAGAACCCGAAGAAAGTGCGGCATGCGGGATTCGAACCCGCGACCTTCAGCTTGGGAAGCTGACGTCCTGCCAGGCTGGACTAATGCCGCCCAAATAGCTCGTCAAGCCATGCACGATTAAAGATTTGCCGACACTAAAGCACTAAATCACTTTATCCTGTTCGAACAGAATGATACTATCTTGAGTACCCGCTTTATATTGCCTCCCCCTAGGTACATGTCAATGAGGGGAGCTTTCGACGCAATCCCGCTTTATATACGGGGGGAGGGGGTTCGTTTGTGCAGGGGCAAGTGAAGAGCCTACTTACGCCCTAGCCCTTCCAGAATCTCCTTTGCCCTAGCAAACTTTACAACCTTCTCTTTTATCATAATTCTAGCAACTGCATCAATTTCAGCACCTTTGGCTCCTGCAGAAACAGCGATGTTCCTAGCATGCAGTTTCATATGCCCTTTCTGTATCCCTTCGCCAACCAAGGCTCTTAACGCAGCCAAATTCTGAGCCAGCCCAACAGAAGCCATCACCTTAGACAGTTCTCCAGCACTCTTAACTCCAAGAATCTTCAAACCTATCTTCGCAATGGGATTTACAGAAGCAGAACCTCCTACTATGCCAACGGCAATAGGAACTTTGATGCTGCCAACAAGATCACCATCTCTATTCTTTTTCCAAGACGTCAACGACCTATAGCGGCCGCTCATACTTGCATAGGAATGAGCAGCAGCTTCCAACGCTCTTGTGTCTTGTCCAGTCGCTAAGCCAACAGCGATTATGCCGTTCATGATTCCCTTGTTGTGAGTAGTGCCTCTATATTGATCAAAATCAGCAAAATGGTATGCTTGGATTATGCCATCAACAATCTCTGCTCCTCCAAGTTCTCCCTTGGCGAAGGTTGCCGTCGCTGTAGCCAATCTTTCTGTTGCCAGATTCGATAGAATGCGGAGAAGAACCGTGCCTCCTGTAACTCTTTCAATTATCGGAGCAACAGCCTCAGCCATCGAATTGACGGCGTTCGCCCCCATCGCATCTTTGCAATCAACGTAGAGCTCAGCTATCAGCATAGAACCAGAAGGAGTTTTCAGAACTCTGGTCTTGACATCCTTTGGCCCTCCTCCCAGCGATGTCAGCGTAGGGCTCTGCCCAGCCGCCTTCCTCAGGATTTCCTCTTTGGCTTTCACAATAGCTTTTGACGCTTTTCTGACATCACACTCAACGACCTGAATTTGCGCCCTCATAATGGAGCCGGTGTAAGCAGTCTTGAATCCTCCCTTCTTTCTTGTCATAGATGCAGCCTTGCTTGCCGCAGCAACCACAGAAGGCTCCTCTATGGCCATGGGGATAAGGTAATCCTTACCGTCTATCTGGAAGTTCGTAGCGATGCCAAATGGTAGTGTTATTCCTCCAATGACGTTCTCTATCATTCTGTTGGCATCATCAAGTTTCAATGCCTGCATCGATATCAAAACCTTGGCCTCTTCATCGGTCAGTTTAGAGAACTCTCTAACAAATCGCAGTCTTTCTTGAGGAGATAGCTTGTAGAAGCCAGAAACTGCTGAACTCTTATTCACAAGTGAGCATTTTCAGGGTTTCTATTTATTTAGATCGGGTAAATGGAGAGAGCAGTTCGTAAGACAATGAAGGTCTGGATTGACATTCTGACACCGAAACAGGCGCTCTTTTTCGAGCCCTTAATCAAAGAACTCGATTCTAATGGACATGCTGTATTTGTCACATCAAGAAAATACAGAGAAGTCGAGCTGATGATAAGGATGAAGGGTATCAAGGCAGATTTCTTGGGAGCGCATGGTGGCAAGAGCCTTCTAGGCAAGCTGACTTCTTCAGTCGAAAGGATTCGAATCTTGGCAGACCGCGTAAATCAAGAACGGCCTGATGCCGCTGTATCTTTCAGCTCACCCGAAGGTTCTAGAGTTGCCTTTGGCCTGGGGATAAAGAACTTCTGTGTTAATGATTCGCCGCACGCAGAAGCTGTTGCAAGGCTGACAATTCCTCTCTGCCATAGATTGTTTACCCCATGGATGATTGCTACCAAGGCTTGGACGAAATATGGTATAGACGCTAAGAGAATAACCAAATACAGAGCTCTGGACCCGGCCGCGTGGTTGAAACGTATTGATCTTTCAAAACAACCGAAACCTGAAATCAAATTGGATGATAGAAAGACGATTGTGGTAAGGCTGGAGGAGAGTTTTGCTGCCTACCTTCTGGAATCAAACACTAGCAGAATGTCGCAAGGCTATGAGCTGCTCAAGAAACTCCTTCAGGAATTTCCAGACTGCAATATAGTGGCGCTCGGAAGATACGCAGAGCAGATAGGCATTCTGCAAAAGGAATTCGGCAACAGGCTTGTTGTCCCCACAGATCTTGTGGATGGATTTTCTCTCCTCCGCTCGTGCGATCTGTTCATAGGGATGGGAGGCACCATGACTGCGGAAGCTGCTCTGCTCGGAGTTCCTGCGATATCATATTTCAGAGGGAGCTATGATGTTGAAAAGTTCCTTCTTTCAAAGGGCCTTATTGTAAAGCCAGATAGTATCAGCGCAGTGATAAGAACGGCAAGGAAACTCCTGAAAGATGACAAAAGGAGGAAAGTCATCCAAAGCAAGGCATCCAAGCTTCTGAACTGGATGGAAGATCCTGTAGAGGTAATCGTCAGAAAATTAGAAACATCTTAGCTTAGCACGCCCCTGCGCGCAGTGATGGACGGGGGCCTTACAACATAAACCACAAAGAGTACTTGCGCACCCCCGCATGCAAACTATACGGGGGTAGCAATATAAACCATAATGAGTACTTGGGAAATATTGTAGAGTTTTGTTGCTACAATTGTAGCAGACTTGAGTAGCATAGTGTTAGAATCGAAAGACCTTAATTCGTAGTCGTTTTGAGGGCTAATAGCCCCGTAAGCCCCGTGGAGAGATTCGCGGAGTGTAGCGGTCAAGCACGAGCTTCAGCTCCTTGAATACCGGCCTTTGGAGCCGGTGACCCCAGTTCGAATCTGGGCGGGGCTACCAAATTAACTCGCGTATATACTCGGAAAACTCTTTTATACCTTTGTCCCTAAATCACTATAGGGATTATCGTGGCTGACTTAAAGGTCTACATTTCTGATGAATTGGAGGAGGAATTCAAGAAGGCATCTATGGAAACTTATGGTTATGGCAGAGGCTCCATAAGCAAGGCTGCTGCAGAGGCCATACAAAAGTGGACAGCGGAGAGGGAAAGGATTTCCCGTGATTATTCTGCTCCTAAAGATCCTGTAAAAGCTATTCGTGGGATGCTAAAACATGTCAAAGACACTTCTGTAGAATTGCAGCATAAAGCGAAGAAGATACGAGCTCGCAATATTCTCGGTGCCTGATAGTTGTATCTCATAGACGCAAACATTTTCCTAGAATTATTGCTCGATCAGAATAGAGCAGACGACTGCCAAAATTTACTTGGGGCAGTACAAAAAGGGAAGGTTGACGGCTTCGTGACCGATCTTGTTCTGGATAGTATACTGATAGTCATGGAAGATAAAGGGAAGATGCCTGCTGATATGGGCACGTTTCTAACGTCTATAGCATC
>JACPBJ010000068.1 GCA_016180375.1 Nitrososphaerota archaeon
GACTAATTCTATGCAGGGGCGTGCTATCCCCCTATACTAGGGGAGTCATGCGTGTGCGGGCGTGCTTTTTGCAAATAGAACTGTAAGCTGTCTGCTCTAATACTCTAGTGGTTTACTCAAGTACCCATCTTTCTTTATATTGTCTTCCCTTAGGTACATAACAATCAGAGGGGAGCTGCTATTGCAGGAGAGCAGAATAACAGTAAATCTTAAAAATCGCTCTATTACAGTTAGATACTAACAAAAAGTGATTAATATGTCCACAACCGCATATCCCGCTGTAACAGCATCCGGTCAGCCGGTGCTGATTCTTAAGGAAGGCAGCTCCCAGACAAAGGGGAGAGACGCTCAGAGAAACAACATAGTAGCCGCAAAGCTCGTAGCTGGAATTGTAAGAAGCTCTCTTGGTCCAAGAGGGATGGACAAGATGCTCGTTGATAGCATGGGCGACGTTACCATAACAAATGACGGCGCAACAATTCTCAAAGAACTTGACATTCAGCATCCCGCTGCGAAGATGCTCGTCGAGATTGCCAAGGCTACGGACAGCGAAGTCGGCGACGGAACCACTTCTGCAGTAGTTTTTGCTGGTGCTTTGATCGAAAAGGCTGAAGAACTCCTCGACAAAGATGTCCATCCAACGATAGTTGTCGATGGTTACAAGAAGGCCGCTACACAAGCTCAGAAGATTCTTGAAAAGATTTCTATTAAGGTTCCTCCAAGCGACAGAGAATGGTTGCTCAGGATTGCGAAGACGAGTATGGTAACCAAACTTGTTTCGAGGGAGGCAGTCGCTCTTGCCGAGCATGTCGTAGATGCGCTTCTGCACGTTGCTGAGAAATCAGGAACCGTCTACAAGGTAGACATAGATGATGTTAAGGTTGAGAAAAAGTCAGGCGGCTCGATAAAGGACACCAGCCTGATCAGGGGGATCGTTCTGGATAAAGAAGTTGTGCATGCAGGCATGCCAAAGAAGGTAGTAAACGCAAAGATTGCGCTGATCAATGCCCCGCTGGAGATTGAGAAAACAGAATTTGATGCGAAGATCAACATAAGCAATCCGGAGCAGATCAAGGCATTCCTTGACGAAGAGAACAAGATGCTCAAGGACATGGCGGATAAGATAGTCAAGGTGGGCGCAAGCGTCGTAATCTGCCAGAAGGGCGTTGATGACATAGCACAGCACTACATGGCCAAGGCAGGAGTTCTCGCAGTAAGACGTGTCAAAGAGAGCGATCTGACCAAATTAGCAAAAGCCACCGGAGGTCGAGTCGTAACCAATCTTGATGACCTAGGACCCAAAGACTTGGGTTCGGCCGCAACAGTCGAAGAGAGGAAGATCGAGGAAGACAAGTGGGTCTTCATTGAAGGCTGCAAGAATCCAAAGGCTGTTACCATCCTCGCCAGAGGAGGCACCCAGCGCATTGTCGACGAAGCAGAGAGAGCACTCCATGACGCCTTGATGGTGGTAAAGGATGTTCTCCAAAAACCGGCAATAGTTGTTGGCGGCGGGGCGCCTGAAGCCGAACTTGCTCACCAATTAAGAGAATACTCAACAACTCTTGGAGGAAGAGAACAGTTAGCTGTTCAAAAATTCGCTGAAGCTCTTGAAGCGATAACTATAGCACTAGCCGAGAATGCTGGTCTAGATCCCATAGATACACAAGTGGAACTGAGAGCAGCTCACAGCCAAGGCAAGAAGTGGTATGGAGTTGGCGCGCTATCAGGCAAAGTCGAGGACATGGAAGCTGTAGGAGTCTATGAGCCCTCTGTAGTCAAGGAGCAGATCATAAGTTCAGCAACCGAGGCTGCTTCCATGATACTGCGAATCGATGATGTCATAGCCTCCAGCAAAATGAAGCAGCCAATGCCTGGTGGGCACGGCGAAGGCGGTATGGGCCCGATGGGCGGAATGGGAGAAGACTAGCCCTCCCATTCTTTTCTGAATAATACACTCAAGGATAGAATCTGAAAAAAGGATAAAAAGGCGGACAACTTCTTAGCAAACCGTGAACTATCGAAAGATAGTCGGTCTAATTCTGGTATTCGGTTTCCTTCTCGCTGGAGTATCTCCAAACCTTCAAGTCTATGCACAGGAGCAAAGAAGAGGTCCGTATCTCGATGAAATAACTTTCGTCCACTACTTGGACGAGCAAATAGCTGCTAAAGAGGTCGAGGCAGGAAACATTCAGGCGTACTTCTGGAGGATCCCTCTGGAAGTTGCTGATGGCATGAAGAAGGATCCCAATGTCGTTGTAACAGAATCGCCTGGAGGTATGTGGAGCCTAGTTCTGAACCCTGTAGCGACTGAAAAGTTCAATCCCTTCTCGATCAGGGAAGTAAGATATGCGTTAAACCTCCTCGTAAACAGAGAATTCTTGGTCAATGAAATTCTGCGCGGATACGGATCTGCTCAAATTGCAGTCTATGGAATTTACGACCCCGACTACCTCGTAATCGCAGATGAAATCGATGCTCTTAACATAAAGTACAACCCAGAGCTCGCCAACCAGATGATCAACGATGCTATGACGAAGGCTGCTGCTCAGAAAGTGCAGGGCAAGTGGATGATGAATAACGAGCCTGTGACGATAAAGTTCTTCATAAGAAGTGATGACTTAAGGAGGACTGCGGTAGGAGGTGCAGTCGCATCTGGCTTAGAAAATGCGGGTTTCACCGTAGAGAAGATCTTTGGAGATCTTACGAAAGCATTTGAGGTTGTATATGGCTCGGATCCCAAGGAAGCGCAATGGCACATGTATACGGAGGGCTGGGGACGCTCAGGATTCTTGAGATATGATACTGTCATATTTGCACAGATGTATGCACCTTGGTTCGGCAATATGCCAGGCTGGGGAGAGCCGTCATACACTGGGTATCAGCATGCAGAGCTTGATGATTTGAGCAAGAGAGTTTCTACCAGTAACTTCACTTCCAAAGCAGAGCGTGACGATATGATCAGAAAAATCGTACTCGAAGGAATGAGAGAATCCGTGAGAATATTCTTGGTGAGCCAGATTGAGCCTTACGTTGCTAACAAGAACTTCAAAGGGACGGTCAACGACTTTGGAGCAGGTCTAAAAACTAGGTTTACCGTCGTAAATGGGAGACTGAGCGATGCGCAAGGTGGCTCTGTCAAGATAGGGATGAAGCAAATTTATCAGGGCTCTTGGAATGGAAAAGCAGGGATAAAGGATTCGTACTCGCAGATGATATGGAACGGGCTTAATGAACCTAGTAGCTGGACAAACCCACATACAGGCGATATTATCACGACCGACAAGACAGGTAGCAGGATCATCACAGTTGCCGAAAAGAGAAGTGCAGAGACCGCGGGCCCAAAGGGAAGGCTGGATGTTCCCGCCGATGCGCTCAATTGGGATCGAACCTCACAGTCTTTCAAGGCGGTAGGACCCGGGGTTAAGGCTACCTCGAAGATTACGTCAGAGATGAGCTTCTTCAACTGGCACCATGGTACGCCTATGAACAGAGCTGATGTGCTGTATGGCATATACTTTTTCCAGCAGTGGGGTCTGAGCAAGAGCGGTGAGCCCACCTTCGACCCTGAGTATACTTCTCAATCTGAGCCAGGTGCAAAGCTCTTTAAGGGAATAAGGTTCACTGGAGACAATAGGGTGGAAGTTTACGTCGATTATTGGCACTTCGACACCAACTACATAGCAGATTCAGGAGGCGTTGGAGCAAGCATGCCTTGGGAAATCGACGCGGCTTCTGAAAAAGTTGTTGTAGACAAGAAGGCCGCATTTTCGCGTACTGGAGCGACCGCCGGGAAAGTTCCCTGGCTTTCACTAATAATAAAGAGCGACGCTGATCTAGTCAAAGCGGCATTGCAGGACATGAAGAACAAGGGTACTATACCACCTGCGCTTCAGGGAGTCGTGACAAGAGAAGAGGCCACAAGGAGGTACGATGCCGCCATCAAGTGGATTGAAGAGAAAGGCCACGCAATAATTAGCAACGGGCCATTCTACCTTGTTGGGTACAATCCAGATGCACGAACTATCACAATTAGAAGAAACACGGACCCAACCTATCCTATCGCACTAGGGGTCTGGAAGGATTTTGAGGTAGCAAGAGTTGCACAGATCAAGAGTGCACAGGTACCATCTCCTCTCGAAGCAGGGAAGCCTGCATCGGTGAAGATCAACATAGACATAGGAAACCAGCCAAGTGCAGAGGCTCAAGTCGCGTACAGAATTGTAGATGGACAGGGTAATACCGTTCTGAAGGGAGAAGCCAAAGCGGCTCAGCCTACTGGAACATACGAAATAGCGTTAGCCAGTCCTGACACTTCGAAGCTCAGTGTTGGATCGTATCAGCTAAAACTATTCGCTACAAGTCCGAAGGCCATCAAACCTGACGTCTATCAAACTTCGTTCTTGGTCTCACCGCCGTTCGTCGCACCTGAAATACCGAAGTCGCCGACTCCCGAAAAACCAGTTACACCTCCTCAACCAACAGTCGGAATGGAGACTACTGTAGTAATAGGACTAGTCGTTGCCATCATAGCAGTAGGCGCTGGTATCGCATTAGCTAGAGGCAGGAAGAAACCAGCGACATAGCCCCAAAAGAAAGGGAAGAAATTGGGGCTCGGGAGGTTCGTCGTAACTAGGACTCTAAATCTAGTTCTCGTACTGTTCGCTGTACTTTTTCTGACAATAGCCCTTGCGGGCCCTGCCACTGACAACGTGCTTAAGAGAGGCGTCGGCATCTTCGTAAAGCAGGATATAGCATTCACATGCGGCAAGCAGAATCCTCCAGCATTCTGCAGGGATGCAAATGCCATACAGGAACAGGTTCGAACAATGACCGCTCGGGAGATAGAGAATCTTGGTCTCAATGAACCATGGTGGGCTCCAAAGAGACTTTGGTATAGTCTCTACAGCCTTGCAACGCTCAACTTGGGAGAAGCGTATTTTCTAAGAAGCTATGGTGGTTCTAGCGTGGTAAGGGACATTATTGTCGAAGCGATCCCCAAGACAATTCTCCTTTTCACCACTTCAACGATATTGAGCCTCATCATCGGTTTGTTCATTGGGATAAGAGCAGCCAGAAAGCCGGGTGGCATTTTGGATAGGTTGACATCGACAATAGGTGTATCAAGCGGTGTTGTCCCAATCTGGTGGGTTGGAATCATCATGATAATCGTGTTCTCCTACGGCTTCAGAATTTTTCCAGCAAGGGCAACTCCATTATTAGCGCCTAGTGACCCTCAGTACATACCAGCTTTGCTTTATCACATGACACTTCCTTTAATCACGATTACAATGTTGGGATTTGGAGGTTGGGCCTATATCGTAAGGAACCTTGTGATAGGGATAATGCAGGAGGATTACATCACAGTTGCGATGGCCAAAGGGGTTCCGGAGCGAAATATTCTGTATGGACACGTATTAAGAAGCGCAGCGCCGCCTGTTGTTACGATCGTAGTTCTAAGCTTGTCAGGCTCGTTGAGTGGCGCTTTGATTACCGAAGCTGTCTTTGACTGGCCGGGCATGGGGCGGCTTATTTTCAATGCAATTGGAGCTTTAGATATTCCGATAATTCTCGGTGTCACCTATGTGTCAACAGCCGTATATCTTGCAAGCATCTTTATTGCAGATGTATTATACGGGTTCTTCGACCCAAGAGTGAAGGCAGGTTGAGATCGATTAGTGGCACAAAAGGGCGTTAGATCTCTATGGAGAGAGTTTGCGAAACAACCCGAGGGGATTCTGGGGTTTGCCATACTAGTGCTCCTAATAGGAGCATCCCTCATAGCGATAACTACGCTCCCTCAAGAGACATTCAGAGAATGGAGTAATCCTACATACTGGCAGAGGTATCCAAAAACCGCGGCTCCCTCGTGGACTAATCTTTTCTCCTCAAGTAAACAGCCAGAGCATCTAATTCTTCAAAGTCCTGCTATCGATGAGGATAGACTTGGAGGTATACGAAGAATAACACATACTTTTTCTTTGCAGTTTAATTATGACGATTTTCCGGGGGATTTTAATCTAAATTATGTCGTGCGGTATGGGTCAGTTCCTCCGCAAATTGAACTCAGGGTCGCAAGGCCAGATGGGGAAACTGTCGAACTCTTCAAAACGACAGCGCCCTCGCTTCCAGCCCAGTTAACGGCTTATCAATTCAACGGCACAATATCATCTCAAGATCGTATCCTCAGAGACACTGTCTTGCAGCAAGCTTCCAAACCAGCCTGTCCTCCGGGATCCTTGAATGATACACGGGCTAATGTTTTGCTCTTCCAAGTTGGTTGCGACAAACCAGGGAGATCCGGTTTGCTAAGAGGGCAATATCTATTCCAAGGCTCATTCTATCTCTTCGGTCAAGATGACCAAGTGGAAAGGTCTGAGCTGATAATTGGGGGCAAGGTTTTCGGAACGATGGGCACTGACGACTTGGGCCGAGACATATGGACTGGTGTTTTGTGGGGTACGCCTGTTGCCCTTTTCATAGGCCTTACTGTTTCCATACTGGGCACAGGGGTCGGGCTGATTTACGGAGTTACGAGCGGGTATTTTGGGGGGAAGACGGATGAAACTTTGATGCGCTTCAGTGACATTATCATATCTTTCCCTATTCTGTTCGTGCTCATAATTATTGCGGTTTCAACACGGATGACCCTCCCTCTGTTGATTTTGATTCTGGTCATATTTGGCTGGCCCGGTCTTGCAAAGGTTACACGAAGCATAGCTCTGCAGCTCAAGAATCTTCCATATGTTGAAGCATCGCAATTGATGGGTGCGTCAAGCAGCTGGGTAATGGTCAGGCACATAATTCCACAAATTACTCCATATGTTATAGCAAGCGTGGCACTCACGGTGCCTGGACCAATACTTGCAGAAGCTGGTCTAAGCTTTCTTGGGCTAGGCGATCCTACTTTACCGACGTGGGGGAAGATACTGAATGACGCATATTCGTTTGGTGCGGGTGCTAGGCAGTTATGGTGGTGGATTCTTCCTCCTGGAGTAATGCTCGCCCTTACTGCAATATCCTTCGTTCTAATAGGCAATGCTCTGGACAAAGTCCTGAACCCCAAGATGAGGAAGGTATAGATTGGCAGACCTCAGGGTAGAGAATCTAAAGGCGCATTTCTTCACAACATCGGGTACCGTGAAGGCTGTTGATGGAGTTTCTTTTTCGCTTAACGGGAAGTCTCTGGGGATTGCTGGGGAGTCCGGGTCAGGGAAGAGTACACTAGGTCTTGCACTCATGAAACTATTGCCTTCTCCAGGAAAGATAGTTTCGGGCTCTGTTTACTTGGAGGGGACTAACATACTCGATGTTAAGGAGGAAGAGTTCAGATCGGAGATACGCTGGAAGAGGATTTCCATGGTCTTTCAGGGAGCGATGAACGCCATGAACCCAGTTTACACCGTGGCATACCAACTGATTGAACCACTAAAGTACCATTCCGAGATCACAAAAGAGGAGGCATGGATGAAAGCGGAAGTCGCCTTGAGAGAAGTGGGACTTGATGTCAGCATCATGAACAGGTATCCCCACGAACTAAGCGGAGGGATGAAGCAAAGAGTTGTAATTGCGATGGCACTAATCCTGCGACCTCAGATTGTCATAGCAGACGAGCCTACAACCGCTCTCGACGTTATTGTACAGGCGCAAGTGATCAACCTGCTTAAGAGACTGAAGAAGGAACTCGGCCTGTCAATAATAATGATAACTCATGATCTGAGCGTCATTTCAGAACTTGCTGACATAGTTGGCATCATGTATGCAGGGGAACTTGTAGAAATCGGGCCTGCTGAGCAAATTTACGGCGACCCAAAGCATCCCTACACTCAGAAGCTTCTAAATGCCGTTCCTAGACTGCATGGCAAACATACCAAACTCGAATCAATTCCTGGAGCTCCTCCCGATTTAAAGAGCCCTCCACCTGGTTGCAGGTTTCACCCAAGGTGCCCTTACGTCATGGATGTCTGCAGAATAGAAGATCCACCATACTTCGACTTTAAGAACGAGCAGAGGGCTAAGTGCTGGCTGTACAAGGAAAAGGCCTGAAAATGGAAAGCGACGTTCTCATCAGTGCAGAGCATGTTTCGAAATGGTTCCCTATACGCAGAGGCTTGTCCGATATTTTACTGAAGCGTCCGATAAGATATGTAAAGGCGGTTGATGATGCAAGTCTTACTATAAGAAGGGGAGAAATCTTCGTACTTGTTGGAGAGTCAGGCTGTGGCAAGACTACTCTGGGGAAACTTCTACTCCGAGCCTATGATCTTGATGCCGGGAGTATTTTGTTCGAAGGTAATGATATCTCAATGCTAAAAGGCGCGAAGCTAAAGGAGTTCAGGGAAACAGCGCAGGTAATATTCCAAGATCCTTATGCATCATTGGATCCCAGATTTACCGCTTGGGATGTGCTGAGCGAGCCCTTGCGAGTTCACAACATTGGCAGTACTAAAGAAGAGCGCAGAGAGATGATCTTCAGGGCTATGGAAGATGTCAGATTAACGCCTCCCGAAGACTTCTTAGAAAGGTTTCCGCACATGATGTCAGGGGGGCAGAGACAAAGACTTGCCATGGCAAGAGCGCTGGTGTTGCAGCCGAAATTTATTGTCGCGGATGAACCTGTGTCTATGCTCGATCTTTCTATAAGGGCGGAGATTCTGGAGTTGATGTTTTCTCTGAAGGCTCGTCGCAAGATTACATACCTGTACATAACTCACGACCTTTCGACTGCGCGATATGTCGGTGATGAAATCGGAATAATGTATCTCGGGAAGATGGTGGAGATAGGTAAAGCAAGAGAAGTTATCGAAAAGCCACTTCACCCATACACTCAAGCACTTCTTGATGCGGTACCTGAGCCTGAGCCATTGAATAGGTTCAAGGAGCGTGAAGTTCGGATCACAGGAGAGATCCCGAGCCCTGCAAATGCACCGCAGGGTTGTCATTTACACCCCAGATGTCCCTACGCTTTTGATCCATGTCCAACAAAATATCCAGACTTTAAGGAGATACTAGACGGCCGCAAAACTTCATGTTATCTTTACGAGCCAGTTGCTCCAACAGCAAAGATCAAGAAAGACTGATTCCTTTCTTCTTCAGAAATCTTATTGCTTTTCCAATTGTTGGATGCTCTGCTTTATTATTCAAATAAAGGTAGGCACAAGCATTTGCGAGTTGAAGCCGTTTGTCTGGACTTATCTTCAGGAGATGTCCTGCAATATCCCCTGCATCCCATGCATCTCCAGCTCCCGTGACTATACCCTCGACTTTTCCAAAGGAATCTGCCCAAAATACGTCTCCATCGGTCGCCGAAGCACATCCAAGAGGCGTGTGAATATCGATTATTGTGCTAAGGGTTTTGTGAAGAGACCTCGCCACTCTCTTTATGTCGTCTTTTCTGTAATCAGTTGAAAGTTTTGATGCCGAAAGAAGTTTCGAAAGAAGTCTGGTTTCATTCTCATTAATGCTAAGAATGTCAAGGAGACCTTTGTCTATAACACTCTGAACCAGCACTTTGACCCTGTCTTCAGCACCAGTTAGATCAGCAGGGTCAAGAAAGTTCAGCCTTTGGTTTCGTCTTGGCAAAGCAAAGACTAATTGCGCTAACTCATTGCCCTTCTTGTTGGATGACCAATTCACCAAAGCAACGCAATCCGAACCTGCTATTGATTTGCAATCTGCCCTAGTCAGCTTCTCACCTGCAAATTCTGCAAGGTCTCCGACATCGCTTACCATCACATTTACCCTCTTGTTATTGTAAGGAAATTCAATTGCAAGTGTATAACCAGGGTTTCCCTCAACTACTCTAACTTTGCACTTCTTTGGATGGTTAGCAGTAAATCCTCTCGTCGCATCATTTCCAATGATGTAGAGATGCGTTTGAAGTGAAAGTGATGAGAGCGCAAATGCTAGGTTAGTAGCATTTCCTCCTTTGATCTCCTTCTGCGCGTACCCGCGTAGGCTACCTCCGCCTGACGCTGCCTTGTCCTGCAAATCGTCGAATAGTTTCTCAATGGAAGGAACGTATAGTATCCTGTCAGCAAAGAAGTCCGGAAGGACAGAAACAGAGTATCCTGCAAGCTTTTCGTATAGGTTTTGTAGATTGTGAGTCAAAGCTACTTGAGAAGGGTTATGCTCTTTACAGATCCTATTTCTTGTATCTTGGATAATACCGATACTGGAACCTTTCCTTCAACCACTAGGGTAAGTTTTGGGTCCTGAGTCATATCAGGATCATCAGCAAGGGCTTGTCTAATCACAATACCAGATTCGCTAAGAGCTTTAGCGACGCCAGCTATAACTCCAGGCTTGTAAGGATCGGCAGAGACAACAAGCACGCTGTAACCAAGAAGTCCAGCAATCTCCACAAGGCTTGTGCCTACAGGTCTAACTTTTGTGAATATCTCTCGCAGCTCAGGATCTTCAAAAATCTGGTTTATCGTATTTCTAACAACTCTTCTATCTACACCTGCTGCCCTTGCAAGCGCTGTATCATACACTTCCAGATTGCCAATGAACATTCTGCGTTTGCTATCAACCGATATCCCAAGCTGGACCATTCTCTGAACAACCTCCAGCCTGCTCCTCTGTCGCATGAATTTTGCGTATGCCTTTCTCCACAAGTACTGCACAGGTACGAGCTTAAATGAATATAAACGTGCACTCTCATTTAGATCAAGAGCAGACATGGTAGTTGCCATCAAGGCGCTTCTCTCTGTTGATGACGTTCCGAAACAATGGTATAACATTCAGGCAGACCTCCCAGAACCTCTCCCTCCTCCCCTCGACCCTAGAACCATGCAACCAGCTCCCCCAGATCCCCTGTTGCGATTGTTTGCAAAGGAGCTTGTGATGCAGGAGGTTTCTCAGGATCGTTACATAACGATTCCAGATGAAGTCAGAGAAGCCTATATCAGAATAGGAAGGCCTACGCCTCTGCAACGCGCTACGGGGCTCGAAAAGGCGTTAGGAACACCTGCCAAGATATACTATAAGCGTGAAGATCTCAATCCTGCTGGGAGTCACAAGCCTAACACTGCCATTGCGCAGGCATACTATAATGCTAAGCAGGGAACAGAGCGGCTTACAACTGAAACCGGCGCGGGTCAGTGGGGCTCTGCACTCGCCCTCTCATGCGCCCTTTTTGATCTTGGTCTCACGGTATTCATGACTAGAGCAAGCTATCTACAGAAACCCTACAGGAAATCACTGATGGAAGCATACGGCGCTGAAGTACACGCATCGCCAAGTGACAAAACCGCAGCAGGTAGAAAGTTTCTCGAAAATGACAGGAACCATCCCGGCTCGCTGGGAATTGCTATCAGTGAGGCAATCGAAGCATGTCTTCAGAATGAAAAATACAGATACTCGCTTGGCTCCGTGCTGAACCATGTTCTCACGCATCAAAGCGTTGTGGGTCTCGAAGCGAAGAAACAAATGGAATGGTTCGATGAATATCCTGATTACATTATCGGATGCATTGGCGGAGGAAGCAACTATGCGGGGCTAGCATATCCGTTCATGCATGACAAGCTCAAGAATGGAAGAGATAGCACCTTCATAGCGGTTGAACCGAAGGCGGTCCCTTCCACAACTAAAGGCATCTACGCTTATGACTTTGGTGATACGGCTGGGATGACACCTTTGCTGAAGATGTACACCGTTGGACACAACTTCATGTGTCCACCAATTCATGCAGGAGGCCTAAGATATCATGGTAAGGCTCCATCATTATCTCTTCTAATCAACAAGGGATACATGCAAAGCATAGCATATCATCAGAACGAGGCGCTCGAAGCTGGTAGGCTCTTTGCAAAGACTGAAGGGGTAGTAGCTGCTCCAGAAACGTGCCACGCGATAAAAGGTGCTATCGATGTAGCATTGAAGTGTAAGCAGTCAGGCGAATCAAAAGTCATTCTGTTCAACTATAGTGGTCATGGGCTGCTAGATATGAAGGCTTACGAGGACTATATGGAAGGCAAACTCGTAGACTTTGAAGCAGCTCAAGATATGATAGCAAAGAGTTTAGCAACTATACCAAAAGCCTAGACTGCACTCTCGCTTGCATAGCCAAAGCTAGGAATCCTACTCTACCTGCACAATGTATGTTGTCGACTTAGCGATAGTACGGAACTGTAACCTTCTCCTTCGGCTTGCCTTCTCTGGATGTCTTTACCTTCCTTATGGCCTCCTCGAAGTGTCTCATTTCGACTCTCGCCTCTTCTGCGTGCTTCTTTGCGTCCTCAGGTCTTGGGAAGCGTCCTACGAATTCTTGCAGAAGTAGTGATACCGCTGTATTTGTGACTGATGCTAGGTCGGCCCCACTGAAACCATCTGTCATCTCCGCTATCTTCTCTATACTGACATCAGAGGCGAGTGGTTTGTCCTTCGCGTGTATCTGAAGTGTGCTGAGTCGTGCAGATCTGTCCGGCAGAGGCACAAACAGCAGTTTGTCAAATCTTCCGGCTCTGAGCAGGGCAGGATCCACCATATCGATTCTGTTGGTTGCTGCAAGCACCACTACACCTGAGAGCATCTGTATCCCGTCCAACTCCGTCAGAAGTTGGCTTACGACTCTCTCGGTAACCATACTATCGCCTCCCAAACCCCTAACAGGAGCCAGTGAATCGATCTCGTCGAAGAATATGATGCACGGAGCTGCTTGTCTAGCTCTTCTGAAGACCTCTCGCACACCTCGCTCTGATTCCCCGACCCATTTCGAAAGCAGCTCAGGTCCTCTGACACTGATGAAATTAGCCTCACTCTCTGTTGCAACCGCTTTGGCGAGAAGCGTCTTGCCAGTGCCCGACGGCCCGTGCAGAAGGATTCCCTTCGGCATGCTGTAGCCGATCGTTGAATATAGTTCAGGATATTTCAACGGCCATTCGACAGCCTCCTGCAGTTCCTTCTTGATACCCTCTAATCCTCCTATCTGGGACCACCTTACATCTGGCGTTTCGATGTAGACCTCTCTCATGGCAGAAGGTGTAATATCCTTCAGAGCACCTTCGAAATCTTTACCAGTTACCTCGAGTTTGTTAAGAAACTCCGGCTGAAGTTTCTCGTCTTCAAGTTTCATTTCTGGAAGAACTCTCCTGAGTGTCTTCATTGCAGCTTCCTTGCACAGATACTCTAAATCAGCGCCTACGAAGCCGTGAGAAACAGCAGCCAACTTCTCGAGGTCAACATCACTAGTCAGAGGCATGTGTCTGGTGTGAATCTGCAGAACCTCTAACCTTCCCTTCTTATCAGGAACTTTGATCTCTATTTCTCTGTCAAACCTTCCTGGTCTTCTGAGAGCTGGGTCTATGGCGTTGGGACGATTTGTAGCTGCAATTACGATGACCTTACCTCTCCCTTCTAGTCCATCCATTAGCGAGAGCAGCTGGCTTACGACTCTCCTCTCAACCTCACCAGTTACCTCTTCCCTCTTCGGAGCTATTGAATCAATTTCGTCAATGAAAACGATTGTTGGAGCCTTTTCCTTCGCTTCCTTGAAGATTTCTCTAAGCCTCGCTTCTGATTCTCCATAGAACTTGCTCATTATTTCTGGACCACTTATGCTGATAAAGTGTGCATTACTTTCGTTAGCAACGGCCTTCGCAAGTAGTGTCTTGCCTGTGCCTGGGGGCCCATAGAGAAGAACTCCCTTTGGTGCCTCAACTCCAAGTTTCTCGAATATTTCTGGATGTCTAAGCGGGAGCTCGATCATCTCGCGTACTTTCTGAATCTCATCCTTCAGACCTCCAATATCCTCGTAGGTTACTTGTGGAACTCCTCTTAGCGTTTCTCCCTTCTCAGATATCGAGAATACGGTTCTCTGGGTGATCAGGACCGCATCGGCGGTTGGGGTTATCCCTATCACTTGGAAGGTGAGCCTTCCTCCAAAGTAAGGAATCATGATGTTATCACCCTTCGTTACGGGCACGCTTTCAAGAGCATCAGCAAGGTACCTCTCATCTATGGGAGGTATAGCCTCTAGAGGCGCAACTATGATCTTCTCTGCTGGAGGCGCCTTTATCTTCTTGATACTTACAGTATCGCTAATAGCAACGCCAGCATTATTCCTGATGAGTCCATCTATCCTTATGACTCCTCTTCCTTCATCTGAAGGGTATAGAGGCAGGCACTTTGCAACGGTTCTCCTCTTGCCCTTGATCTCAATAATATCGCCCGTCGAAGCATCCAAAGCATCCATCGCATCATAATCTATTCTTGCAACTCCCCTACCTACATCTCTTGTATACGCTTCCAGAACTTTCAGGCTAACTACAGGTTGGCTCAAGATGTCCTACCAGTCCCTGCAATTAATTCTATATATGTTCCTTTATTAGCGTTGTTCCCGAAATCCTTAAAGATCTAGATCTCTGGTTCATTAATTTTGGAAGATCAGTCGTACTTGCTATCCTATCAATATGATTCTAAAGGCAAACCTTTTTCTCTATGCAAATCATCCTAAGCGTCTTCTGAAGGGAATACGTTGGCGCAACTTGACAGGAAGGGACAGGAGATAGAAGCTCTGTTTCACGACAGGGAATTTAGTTATCGTATGTCGCCGGTAAAGGTGTTGGTGAAGAAGGCTTTACAACCAATTGAAATGGACTCATTCAGGTTGCCCGAAGCGTCAGAAGGGACAGTAATAGAAATGCCTCGCTGGGTTGCAAACATTCTCGCCGGATTAGGACAAATCGAGTTGCAGGAGGATGATATCAATTCTGAACTCTTTAGAGCAGTAACTCGGGAAAGAATACAGACAAACCTTCAGCTCAATCCAATTAGGGGAGATTTCTATCTTAGGCTAAAGGAGCATCTCCGTGCATTACGTGAGAATGCGGAGACAAATGGGTCTGCTAGGCAGACTTATGACAGAGCCATGATATCTGCACATGACTTGGTGACAATGCGAATAGGGAAAATTTTGCAGCTTTCAGCTCTATCTTCTATGCCATCCGATCTATTTACGAAGATAACTCCAGAAGAGAAAATGCTTTTCGAAAAGGTCCGCGAACTAGTAAGCGAGTGGAGAAGAACGCTGTTAAATGACTGAAGTTGCCGTTCAATCTGGTTCATTTGAAATATTCCTTAAGAGTTTCAGGGATAGCGCTGGGAATTACAAATACAGAGACAGAGTCTCGCAAATGGTTGCGACCAACTCAAATTCGCTGGTAGTTGATTTTGACGACATATCAATGGAAAACACGGAACTTGCTGAAAGCATAATCAAGGAACCTGATACATCACTTCCAAAGTTTGATGATGCCCTCTATCAGGTTCTCTACACTGAAAATCCTAGATATGCTGAGAATATCAGGAACCATCAGCACGTAAGGATAAGGGCTCTTCCTGATAGGGTCCCCCTTCGTCAGATTACTTCCACACATCTTCTCAAGATGATTTCTGTAGTGGGGATGGTAGTAAGGACATCAGAATTGAAACCATTTGCAACGGATGCCGGTTTTGCATGTAAGTTGGGACATATTACCAAAGTACCCCAGTCAGGATTACTCCTCAAGAAGCCATCAAAATGTGGGGAGCCAGGATGCGAGGAAACGAAGAGCTTCGAGTTATCGGAGAAGGAAACGGAGTTCATCGACTTCCAGATCATAAGAATTCAGGAGCTTCCAGAAGAGCTGCCAGCGGGTCAGCTCCCTCAGTCATTTGACGTGAACCTTTCGGGAGATCTTGTAAATACAGCTCGACCCGGGGATAGGATCACACTCAATGGGATAATCAGAACCGAGCCTGAGTTCACACAGGCAGGAAAGCTTCGACTCTTCCGCTCCAGAATCGATGCGAATTACATCGAGACGATGGGCAAGGGTCCTGCCGAAAAAGTCGAAATTACAAAAGAAGACGAGGCTCTGATTAAGAGCATAGCGGCCATGCCAAATGCCTATGAGCGTCTCATCGAATCAGTTGCTCCTTCAATACACGGCGCCGATACTTTGAAAGAAGCAGTGCTACTTATGATAACAGGCGCTCAGCAAAGAAATCTTCCTGATGGTACCACGATTAGAGGAGACATCAATGTTCTGCTTGTAGGAGACCCGGGTACCGCTAAGAGTGAATTACTCAAGTACGCTGCAAGAATTGCTCCAAGAGGTCTTTACACTTCAGGCCGAGGTTCTACAGCAGCAGGTCTTACCGCTGCGGTAGTGAGGGAGAAGTCTGGAATGATGATGCTCGAAGCTGGTGCCCTAGTGCTTGCAGATCAGGGAATTGCAGCAATAGACGAATTTGACAAGATGAGGACCGAGGACAGAAGTTCTTTGCACGAAGCCATGGAGCAACAGACTGTGAGTGTCGCGAAGGGAGGAATAGTTGCGACCCTCAATGCAAGAACCGCCATTCTAGCTGCTGCAAACCCTCTCCTCGGAAAATACGACGCTTACAGGAACATAGCTGATAACATCAATCTACCGATTCCTCTATTGACGAGGTTTGATCTTATATTCATCATCAGAGATATTCCTGACAGAACAAGAGATGAACAGCTTGCAAAGCATGTTTTGGCGCAACACAGGAAGGGAACTTTCGTTACTCCTCCTCCAATAGATTTCGAGCTTCTGCGAAAATACCTGATATATGCCAAGCATATAGACCCTGTTCTCACAAAAGATGCTGAAGATAGAGTGCTCGAATATTATCTGCAGATGAGGGGCACCGCCTCAGAAGACATGATAACGGTAACCCCTAGGCAGCTCGAAGCATTGATCAGGCTTGCAACTGCGAGGGCGAGAGTATTGCTGAGGGATAAGGTAACCGAAGACGATGCCCTGCATGCCGTTAACATAGTTCGAAAGATGCTTGAAGCCGTCGGCGTTGATGTAAAGACGCAGAAAATAGATCTTGGAGTTCTGCACGGGAAGCCTGTAAGTGAGAGAAACCTGATCACTCTAGCTTTTGACATCTTCAGGAAACTCGAGGGGCCGAAGAAAGAACCGGTTTCCCGTAAAGCCTTCATAGAAGAACTTACCGGCACTGGCAAGTGTACTCCTGAAGAGGCTGAAAAGATATTGCAGAATCTTAACAGAGACGGCAGAATCTATCAGGTAAAGACGGCTGGCAAAGACGTATTTTATAGGATGCTATAACTCCGGAAACCATAAACTTTGAAGATATCTTCACTTCCCCTTCCAGAGAGTTTAGTTTCTGCTCTAGAGAGCCAAGGATACACAGATCTCTACCCCCCACAGGAAGAATGCGTTGAAAATGGTCTCTTCGAAGGCAAGAACCTGCTGCTTACGACTCCAACTGCAAGTGGAAAGACGCTTGTTGCGATTATGGCAGCTGGCAAGATAGTTCTTGAAGGCCGTGGAAAAGTAGTCTATCTTACTCCGCTTCGCGCCCTTGCGAGTGAAAAATTTGAAGATCTTAAGACGCTTGAAGCATTGAAGAAGGAAAATGGCGATAATATTAGAGTACTCATCTCAACTGGAGATTACGATTCTTCAGGGGAATCATTGGGAATCGGCGATGTTATCGTCCTAACAAACGAAAGGTTCGACTCTATACTTAGACATGGTGTCTCATGGCTTGACGATGTGAAGCTCTTCGTCGCTGACGAGGTTCATCTCATAGGGGAGAGTCATAGGGGGCCGACTCTTGAAATGATTCTTGCACGGGTCCTTTCACTCGCCCGAGACGCTCAGACTCTTGCTCTTAGCGCTACAATAACGAACTCAAAAGATCTAGCAACTTGGCTAGGCGCCAAGCTCATAGACACTTCTTGGAGGCCCGTGAAACTGCTGGAAGGAATTCTTCACTATAATGAAATTCGCTTTGCTGATGCTTCATTGAGGAAGATTACGAGCACGGGCAGGGGAGTTGTAATCGATGCAGCAGTCGACATATTGAAGGATGGAGGGCAATCTCTAATCTTCGCTGAGACGAGGAGGAGAGCGGTCAGCTTGTCTGGCAAGGCGGCTGAAGTCGTACATAGACTTCTTACTCCACAGGAGGTTGTAGCATCCAAAAAACTGGCGACAGAGATTTTGGAGGCGGGAGAGGAGACGGAGCTTTCGCGCAGGTTATCGCAAGCAGTTTCGCAAGGTGTTGCATTCCACCATGCAGGTCTTTCCGCGGAACATCGAAAGATAGTTGAAAGAGGGTTCAGGGATAGAATTCTGAAGATACTGGCAGCGACTCCTACGCTGGCTGCTGGAGTAAATCTACCTGCAAGAAGAGTAGTTCTGGGTAGCCTCTACCGATATAATGCAGAATACGGAGGGCAAGCGCCCATTAGCGTGCTGGATTACAAGCAGATGTGCGGAAGAGCTGGGAGACCGAAGTACGATGACACTGGGGAAACTATTCTCATAGCAAATTCCGATATAGAGGCTGAAGAGATATTCTACACCTACGTAAAGGGAAAACCAGAACCAATTTACTCTCAGCTTTCAAATATCCCGCCTCTGCGCACTCATTTGCTGGCAGCGATTGCTTCTCTTCCCGGGGTCGATATGAAGGATATAGAGGAGATTTTCCTGAAGACTCTCTTTGCCGCGCAGAACAGGCGAGCTACTGTTTCATCGAGGATTAACAGCGCTCTAGAGTATCTTCTCATTGAGAAACTAATAGAGAAGCGTGGGGAGCGGTTCATCGCCACAGAATTTGGCAGGCGCGTATCAATGCTATACATAGACCCTGCCACAGGAGTCACCTTCAGAAAGGCAATCCATAGGGCGGGGAGAGGAGGTTCGCATGTTACTGGTCTATTGCATATCATAGCGTCATCCCCTGATTTTACTCCACAGTTTTCTCTAAGGTCAAAGGAGTTGGACAATGCGAATCTTTTTGCTGAAGATCATATGACGGAGTTCTTGGAACCGATTCCGCAAGATAACTATGATAGATATACCAAATTCTTTGAGCCTTTTCGAAGCCTGCAAGTTCTGCACGCGTGGATAAATGAGTGGAACGAGGATAGGATACTGGAACAATACGACGTAGAGCCCGGAGATCTCCATAGGGCAGTTGATAGTGCGGAATGGCTTTGTTATTCTTTCACTGAAATCGCAAAGTTGATGGGGCGAAGCGATCTCTACGGTGAAGCATCTGAGTTGAGGCTTCGGATAGAATCTGGAATTAAATCAGAGCTGTTGCCATTGGTAAGGTTAGAGGCAATAGGGAGGGTCAGGGCTAGGGAACTTTACAGAGCTGGCTACACAGAGGTTTCCAAACTGGCAGCAACCTCGGTTGAGAGTCTTGCTAGAGTACCGAAAATAGGCATGAAGGTCGCTGCAAAGATAAAACAGCAACTTGAAGGTTCACAGCATTGGCGTTCGGCAAAGTAAGAGGGCTCCTTGCGATAGTTCCTCAAGGTAAGGAAATGCCAAGAGCTGCACCCCCGCTAGATTCTATGTCACATAGGGCTTGGAAGGGTTTTGCTCGAATCAAGGGAGATGTTTCGATTTTTGGGACATCAAATAAGACTGTTCCCATGGCAAGCCATGGGTTCATTCACGGAGAGATTTACGGTGATGATGGCAGCGAGATACTGGATGAGTTAGTAGAAGACCCTTCTCCCGAAACATCCAAAGAATTACTTCAGCTTGATGGATCGTTCGCTTTTGTCGCTCCTTACAAGAGTGGCCTGATTTTTGGAAGGGATTCTTTGGGAACGAAACCCCTCTACTACGGCAAAAGCAGGATTGGCTTCGTCTTGGCGAGCGAAAAGAAAGCTCTTGCAGCGCTTGGGATCCAGAGAATTGAAAGCGTACCCCCATCAAGTGTTTTTCTTTTCAATGGAAAATCTTTGCTGAAGATGGCATCATACGACTATTTGGGGGGGCTAAAACATCGCAACAAAGACGATAGCAATGAGCTGCTCAGAATCCTAAGAGCTTCAGTCAAAGCGAGAGTAAGATCGAAGGTCGCAGTTTCCTTCTCTGGCGGAGTTGACAGCTCTCTTCTGGCAGCTGTGGCAAGTGATTTTTCAAAGGTTCTTGCGGTATCTGTGCATGTAGAGGGATCACATGAGGCAAGCGCTCCAAGGAGCCCTGCGAAAGCGCTCGGGCTCGGTCTGCTCGAAACTGGCATTACTGAAAAAGAAATCCACGAAAAGATACCGTGGATTCAGAAGATTGCTGAAGTTCACTCGCCAATAGACACGAGCATTGCTCTAGGCATGATGTTCGCATCGCAAACCGCCCATCAGGAAGGCTATGACACGATGCTTGTAGGGCAGCTAGCGGATGAAATTTTTGGAGGCTATGAGAAGTATCTGAGGACTTACTGCTCGGAAGGAGCTAACGTGGTTCGCAGAATGATGGCATACGATGT
>JACPBJ010000123.1 GCA_016180375.1 Nitrososphaerota archaeon
AAGTTTACAAAAGACCGTGGCAGAACTGGCCGTCAAAAGAACCATTCTACCAGAACCCACCCGCAGCTGGTGGAATTGAAGCGGACATAGCGTACGACGGTAAAAACATCTATGTTGCGACCTATAACACTCCGAGCTATCTGAAGGCAGCACCAACTGAGGGTATCATGATCTTCGGCGCTGAGTTCCTTACCCCGCCAGACCAAGTCAAAGCCAATACAACCATTTATTCAGTTGACGCAACTACAGGGAAACCAAAATGGAGTTACTTCATAGACTTCTCTGGCTACAGAGGAGGGCTAACAGTTAGTGGAGGCGTCCTGTATGCAGGATCCGTTGATGGAAACCTGTATGCTCTTGATGCAGATACCGGAAGGCCGCTGTGGAAGAAATTCTTTGGAAACAGGCTAAACATACCTCCCACCGTAGCAGCTGATGCACAAGGAAAGATGAGGCTCTTTCAATTAGTAGGTGGAGTGGCAGCAAATGGGTTCGGGTTTGGTCAGCCTGTCCCCGGTGCTCTTATGGTCTTCGGACTTCCAGATGCAATACCGGAGGAACAACAAATTACCAAGGACATGATAAAACAGGCTCCAAGAGAGGTAGTTGAAGAGGCAGCAAGGGAGCTGGGGATTGTACAGAGCGCAGAAACGGTAAGCCCAATTTCATATGTAGCTGTGGGTATCGGTGTGATGCTCATTGTAATTGATGCTCATTGTAATTGCAGGCGTACTATTCGTAAGAAGGAAGAGAGTCTAGAAAAAGAGCCCTTTGCAGAATAGGGTCCTGATAACTCTGCAGCTATGAGCTAACACTCTCCATGTTTGTGGTTTATATTGCAAGGGGGAGGAGAAATTTCTACAGACAGGCTAGTATACCATGAAGAGTCACAAGAACTTAGCTAGGTATCTTTAACAAATATTCTCAATTTGGGGCAACCTAAGCATAAATTCCCCTTGGAGGAACCTTCCTAGCAATTGCGTTGAGGAAAGGATCATTATGACTTGCGGATGCTGCTAGATGCCTTGCAATGTCTGAAGAAGTTATGACCCCCTGAAGTTTTCCATTCGTGATTACGGCTAGCCTTCTGATCTTATTGCTCGACATGGTCTTTGCAGCTTCGCTCAACAGGGCGTCAGGATCTATTGAAATTACAGGAGCCGACATGCAGCTGCCTGCATTTACCTCTGCAGGGTTTGCCGAAGTTGCAAGAACCTTTCTAACCAAGTCTCTTTCTGTTATTATTCCAATCACTTTGTCTTCATGAGTAACAAGAACAGCTGCAACGCCTTTTTCCGCCATTATTCTGGCAACGTCGAACGCGGATCTCCCGATATCGACACCAACGGCTTCTTCCTTCATGACATCTTTGACCCTAGCCAACCCAACCGCGCTTTGTAGAGGATGTTAATAATACCTTACCCTTTTCCGCTCCCTTCTTCCACGATTCCCAGATAATCATCCAATTCTTTTTCAATAGTTCTCTTTATCCCCACTTTGCAAGTCCTCCAAATGGTCTGAGCCAGCCTTCGAATTCAACCTCTGTCGCTACATCCAATTGGGTTCCTCCATCAACTTCTTTCAGAGAGTATGTCGATGTCGCATCCAACTTGCTGGAATGGTATTCGGCTATCCATTTGTCAGGAGGAAAGAGCCGGACTCTAACCCTATCTTTGTATGACACACCAAGCATTCTCCCTTCATCTTCATAGATGACTTCAGCTGGGCTCTTGCTGACCATCTTCCTTCTTCGAATTATCCTGCCTGAAAGCGAAGGATCAGTTTCTTGAAAGTCTGTCCACCAGTCGTAGACACTCTGTTTAGGTGCTCTGACGAACTTCGAGTGCTCCAGCCTTATCATATGACATGCATTCTATCATGCAGTATGATTGCTCTTTCTGTAGATAACCGTAATATCACAGGCGTTACGGAGGGTATCCGAAAGAAGATGATCGAAGAAAGACTTGTAAGCAAAGGCATCGAATTACCCGAGCCCCCAAAACCTGCAGGAGTCTATGTACCTTCTGTTAGGGTTCGGAATTTGATTTTTGTTTGGGTTCTCTAAACAAGGTTGCCAGAATTGTCAGGGTTGCTGGGTTCGTGAATTGCAACAATGATTTTGTTGATCAGCCAAAAGTTGTAAACGGAGCGTCCGACCTTCTGGTGGAAGTATTTGGGGAGCAGGGAAGGCATGCCAGAATCGCTGTGGGTGCAAACACACTTCCTTTAGGTGCTGCTGTAGAAGTTGAAATCCTTGCAGAGGTAAAAGGATAGATTATCTTTTTGAAAATCAACCTAATTCCGATAAAGGTAAAGCGCCAGCAACCAAAATTCGATATCATTAGAGTAATCCTTGAAGCCATCAAAAGAAACAAAGAGAGGGTAATCGATTATGATATCCTTGTTATCTCGAGCAAGTTCGTTTCAATGTCTGAAAACAGGATAGTCGAGCTACCCAAGGTCAGAGTAAAGAAGGCAGGCAAAGAACTTGCAAGAACATTGGATATGGACGAAAAGCTAGCTCAGCTTGTGGTAGATGAAGCAGATACAATATTCTCCGGAGTTCAGGGATTTGCCCTTGCGATAAAGAATGGAGTTATCGCGCCAAACGCCGGCATAGACAAATCCAATGTTTTCCCAGGCCATGCGATATTATATCCAAAGGATCCATTTCTTTCAGCAGAAAAAATCAGAAGAGGTATCTTTGAAAGGACTGGCAAGAAAGTTGGAATAGTGCTAAGTGACAGCAGGCTCATGCCAACACGCATAGGCACGACTGGCGTCGCCATAGCAGTTTCAGGTTTTGAGCCTGTCAAAGATGAAAGAGGCAGGAAGGACTTGTTTGGAAACGTGCTTAGAGTCACTCAGAGAGCAATTGCGGATGATATTACATCAGCCGCTCAGCTAATCATGGGCGAGGCTGATGAAGGTATTCCAATTGTTGTTGTAAGAGGATCGGGTTTGTCAATCACAGACAAAGTGATCAAGCGATCAAGCCTGTCAGTTTCATTCGAGAATTGCATCTACATCTCTGGTCTGACGAATAGCAAAATGGTAGGGGAGATGAGGCAGATTAAGACGCGGCCTTCTTGATTTCCACGATAAAGTCACTCTGAGATAGTTTCGATCCGCAGCCCTTGCACTTCCCCGCATTAGGTTTCAGAACATCTCTCACATAGCGCAGGTCGTATCCCGCATAGACCAGACTTCCACAGGAGCTACAGACTATCTCGAAGGCCACAGAACTCAAGTCGACAATAAAGTGGTTAAATATAAATTGATAGTGAATTCTGGGTCTAGATTCGTAATTCTGGTAAGATAATTGCTTTTAGTACTATTTTTGCAGTTTTTCTACGCGCTATAAGCTAGAATAGCTCCGGATAACTGACCATCAATAAACCGGTCTGCTTTTTGGAAAACAATAGCCATTAGGGTCTAACCCCCAAAAGTAACCGACCAAATGGCAAGGTCTGCATCAGTCTCGACCGTCAATTCATGCTTTTCAAACGACACTTTTGCGTTAACTAACGAATACAGCCTTGGCGCACCTGAAATATCAACGTATGACTTTCCATCAGCATCTATCTTTAGATCAGACCCTGCAAGCTCTTTCGGAACTGATTTTCCATCAAGAAATACTTTAGCAACGATATTCCGTCCCGTCAGAGATCCAATTACTGGAGAAGCGGTTCTTCCAGAATAACCTATGAGAAAAGAACCACTTTTTCCTATATGCAGCATGTGATCATTTCCTGTTAACCATTCGCCCTGCAAATAGATGCCCTCTAGATCATGCATATTATCGTCCTTGTAGACTGCTTTCCTTCCTTCAACGTTGAATCCGTCAACGTTTACGGTATCTCTTATCGCGTACAGTTCTCTGGTTATTCCTCTTGCAACTACACCAAGAGCCGGATTGATGTATTTGTTCTCTGATTCGATTGGAATTGCCGAGACATCAGCACCATTCTCAGCCAAGAGTTTCTGTATTTGCATTTCAGTTTCCTCGTAGCCACCTTCTCCTATGTGATCATAGCGAAGATTACCCTTCACGTCGAATAGATACTTATGTGGCCAGAATCGGTTCCCAAAAGCACTGAATGTTTTATGATCATTGTCCAACGCTACAGGGTATTTTATTCCGAATTTCTGAACCGCGGTTCTTACATTATCGAAGTCCTTTTCAAATGTGAATTCAGGTGAATGCATTCCAACTATAACAAGGCCATGTTGGGAATATTTCTCGTTCCAAGCAATAAGGTAAGGCAGGGTGCGTATGCAGTTAATGCAACTGTAAGTCCAGAAATCTACCAGCACAACTTTTCCACGCAAGGATTGCATGGTTAATGGTTCTGAGTTTATCCATTGGTCCGTCCCAACAAACTCAAAACCTGAACCAAATTCTACAGGAGGACCTGTGACATTTTGGATGTAGAGTATGCTCACTATAACCGTAGCAAGCACCAGCACGAATATTATTGATTTGGCTTTAATTTCCATTGCATCTGATCCCTCTATAGGAACAGACTCAGAAGCCTGCTAAAGTTGTTCGTGAATACGACTATGCCAAGCGCTATGAGCAGAATTCCGGAGATGATGTTAACAAGAGAAAGCCTTCTGTTAATTCTCTTGATGATTTTCGCAAATCTTGAAGTAAAGAGGCCCAAGAAGAGAAATGGGATGGCAAGTCCAATTGAGTAAACGGACAGCAAAGTCGCTCCTTCAAGTACTGTGGTTGAGCTGCTTGCCAAGACGAATACGCTCGCAAGAATTGATCCAACACATGGGGTCCATCCAATTCCGAAAGAAGCTCCTATCAAAGCAGAGCTAAAGTAGCCGCTTCCTCCAGAGACGGAAAATAGTCTGCGTTGTCTTTCAAGTAATGGTATAGAAGGAAGAATTCGAAGCGTATACATCCCAAATCCGATGATTGCTACCCCACCAATTCTTGATAGCCATACTTGGAAGGCGCCGAGCTGCTGGCCTAAGAAACCCAACGCCGATCCCATAAGGATGAAGATTGTCGAGAAGCCTACAACAAACAATAATGCATGGGAGAAGACCTTCCTCTGAGCCTTTTGATTCTCCCCGTTTTCCAGCTCAGCAAGAGTTACCCCTGCAAGATGTCCTAAATACGCTGGCAACATCGGCAGTATGCAAGGCGAGAAGAACGAGAGAACCCCTGCCCCTCCGGCAAAGATCAGGGTTAACGGGTCGGGCAACTTGAGAAAATGACATTCTTCAGGTAAAAAAGCGCTTACCCAAATCATAAAGCACTTTTAATTAGGCAAAGCACTTGTTGGCAGAAACGATGAGCCGCATCAACTACGCCCTTTTAACACTTGCCTCTTCCATATTTCTAGGCATACTTATGGTAGTCTATCTTTACAACCTAGACGCATACGCGTTTCTTTACTACGGAGACGCGATATCCCATCTGGTTATAGCCAAAAGGACTTACGACTGGGTTAATCCGGGAGTAGTACAACTCGGGACAGTGTGGCTCCCAATTACTCACATTCTTTTGATACCAGTTTCAATGATAGAGCCACTGTTCAGAAGTGGAATAGGCGGCGCAATAGTTGGGATTCCAAGCATGGCGCTTACCGCTCTTCTAATTTACAAAATTACCAATGATCAACTTCACTCTGAAAGGCTAGGGTTGCTTGCGGCTTTGCTGTATCTTACCAATGTCAATATTCTCTACATGGCATCGATTGCGATGATGGAAACTCCATTCATGCTGTTCATTGTTGCAACGGTCTACTTTTTCCAGAGATGGTATTCCAGAAAAGCTGAAGAAAGGCTCGAGCACAAGCGCGACCTTCTGTTCACTTCTCTGAGCATTGTTGGAGCATCTTTGACAAGATACGAAGGATGGATATTTCCTTTGATTATGCTCGCCGTCATAACTGGGATGATAACTTTGAAGAAGGAACTTAGAACAACTAAAGCACTGACTCTTGTCTTAGTAGCGATTGTTTCTTTGCTGGGAATTGCTGTATGGCTCTGGTGGAATCAGGTAAACTTTAACGATCCTTTCGCCTTTGCAAACCTTCCCTACTACTCATTTGCATATCAGGCAATGACAAGGCC
>JACPBJ010000124.1 GCA_016180375.1 Nitrososphaerota archaeon
AAGCGGGGCAAGAAGATGAGGTAGGCAAGTAACGCAGATTAAGTCACTTGGGCAACCTTTCTTGCTGATATTTGCCTATGGGTTAACTCAGGGATTTGTTATCCAGATGGTAGGGCCCATATTCCCACTTTTCCTTTATGAAGATCTTCATATCCAAGTTTCACAGGTCGGAATCATCGTTGCTATTCTTTCGATTTTCTCTCTGATAGGAAAGATTCCTCTTGGCATATGGATTCGCCCAAAGCATCTAATTCCTTCAATGCTTCTTGGCTCTGCAATCGTTGCATTAATGCCTCTTGCCTATGCTCTCTCGCCCAGCACTGAATTGGTAGTGATGTTCAGGGTAATTCATGGCTTGGCGACTGCAGTGACCATAACTGTCAACCTTGCAGTTGTTACATCCGTAGTAAAGAGAGAATATACGCAAAAGGCGGTTGTCTTCTATAGCACATCATTTTCTGCAGGGCTGCTTGCGGGGCCGCTGGCGGCGACTTTCCTTGTCCCATTCCTCGGGATAAGATATTCTCTTGCTTTTTCGTCCACGATAGCCTTGATTGCACCATTCGTCGGCATAGGGTTTCTAAAGTACCGAAGTCTATTGAAAGATCAGCCTGCACCAGAAAGAAAGTTGGCGCTCGGGCGCGTCCTTACCCTAGTACGCTCGCTTGGGGTTGCAGTTCCATCAGTAGTCATCTTTGCGCATAGTTTCCTGCTCGGAACGATGCTTGCATACGGCTCTCTCTATGCGAAGATAGCCTTCAAGCTCGAAGACTCTCAGATAACGCTGCTCTTCTTTGGGCTCTTCACAGTTTCGCTTGTCGCGCGGCTAGGTTTCACAAAACTACTCAGCCTTATTGGTAAGGCAGGAGTACTTACAATAGGTCTCATAGCTGAAGGGCTTTCGATTGCGCTCGTTGGCACAATAACCCTGCTCCCCCTATTCATTGTTAGTTTCGTAGCCTTTGGAATAGCTCATGGGCTCATCTTCCCCACCTCCACAATTCTAGTTGCTGATTCTACCTCAGTAGATGACAGGACTTTGGGGAATTCGATCTTTTTGTTCAGTTTTGATCTAGGGCAACTTGCTGGTCCACTCGCCATAGCAAGTATGATCGCATTGTTTGGCATTGGTCATTCGATAAGCATCGCATCTGCCATAGTTTTACTTGGACTTCTCAGTGTGTTCTATCTTCGTCGCTCAAACAATTGCTTGAAAAGTTGTTAAATCAGCTCTAATGACAGAATTGTGACAGGCAGTGCGTGTCATACTATTCAGCGGAAAGGGAGGCACAGGCAAATCAGTAATATCTTGTGCAACGGGGATGCTTACCTCGGAGTCAGGTTACGATACTCTGGTCATGTCGGCAGACCCGGCACACTCCCTTGCAGACGCTTTTGAGATGCATGTTGGCGATGAACCTGTCAGACTTGCTCCACATCTTTCTGCAGTTCAAATTGACCCATCAAAGGAGATGGCTAGAAGCTATGGTGCAATACAGGATTATCTTGCTTCGATTTTCACGTCAAAGGGTATAGACGAAACTCTGGCATATGAGATTTCTTCGCTTCCAACGATGACCTACCTCTTTGCCTTGCTGAGAATTGAAGAAACTGCTAGAACGGGGCAGTATGATGTAATTGTCCTTGATACCGTTCCATCCGGGGAGACTTTACGTTATCTGTATTTTCCAAGGCTCGTCGGAAGCGTCAGTCGCAAGCTCATAAAACTCATGGGGCCCATAGCAGGAATGGCAAAGATAGTGGAGCCTCTTGTAGGAATCCCCGCGCCGAATAAGAGTGTGTTCAGTTCTCAGATTGAACTAATCGAAAGAATGGAAAGGTTATCAGCAATTCTCAAAGACAATGATCAAAGCAGCCTAAGACTTGTGGCGAACCCTGATTTATTCAGCACTGAAAACCTCAAGAGAAGTCTGATGATATCAGGTCTTTATGGGATAAACTCTGACCTTGCAATTATCAACAAGATAATTCCTGAAGATGTCAGCGAGCCATTCTTCAACAAATGGAAAGTTGCACAGGCTGAGCGAATAAGGGAGGTAGAGGATGCGGTCTACCCTCTCCCTGTAAAGAAAGTTCGGCTGTTCCCTTCTGAATTGAAGGGCGTTGAAATGCTACGCAAGTGCGGGAAAGAGCTATACGGCGACGATGATCCTGCGAAGATTTACTACAAAGGCGTGCCTTTCAAACTTGAATCCCGCCATGGAGAGGTTGAGATTACGGTCAGAGTGCCATTCTCCGAGAAGGAGGATTTCAAGGTTGAGAGAATTGGTGAAGAGCTGATACTCAAGGTCAGGACAAAGATGGGTTATGCGATTAACGTAATCCCTTTGCCAGCCATAACGCTAAAGATGAACCTCAAGAGAGCGAGGCTTTTAAACGACGAACTACATGTTATCTTCAGAGAGGAAGATGGTAAAGTACAAGAAGGAAGAGGAAGACCTTGAAACTGCTATCAGAAATGTTGTGAGCCTGATAAGAGTTTCGACAAGACAATTTGACAAAGCCATTGCAAGAGCCGTTCCCTCAGACCTTACCGAGCCTGCACAACACTTCATCAAAGCAAACATAGAATTTCTTACGGCTGTCAGAAAGTTCCTTGATGGTAGAATTCAAGGGTTAGAAAAGGCAAGCAAGACTCTTGAGGAGAAGGCAGTAAAAAGAAAGGTCAAGCGTGAAGCAGTCGATATAGACTAATCCACGCCAGTATTGATCTACGGACAGACAGCCAAAAAACCTACGCCCTTTTGGGGGACGATATCTCTTGATAGTCTAGAGTTCGGTCCTTGTCAATTGGTGTCCTTTGTTCTTGTTGATATGGCCGACTGCATCGCCTATGCTCATTGTTTCATAGCCACAGGTGCAAATGTACTTCCAGCCACTCAACCCGCTCTTCGCGGTAGCTTTCTTGCTCATCTTATCATCCCCGCTGCTTTACGTTCGAAAATCATATGGATTTAAGCATTCTTGAAGATTACCAAGAAGGCCTATCAGATGTATCGTCCTGCGGCCTTATCGCCATTCGGAGGAATTCAGGCCCTTTGAGCTTGTGGGTTCTGAGAATAAGGTCCCTCTCTGTAATTAAGCCAGGAAAATCATTCATTGCGATAAGCCCTCCGAAGCCAAGGGTCATCATGTTCCAAGCAGCGGTTCTAATATCTTCATTCGCGCCTATTGCGCCGAAGCCCGTGTCCATTACTTGCGAAAGTTTGAGCCTGAAAGCCTCTTCTGGTCGCATCACTCTGTAAGAATATGCACTGTCAAGAAGTCTCATCGTGTCCTTGTTTGTGACCATTCCTACGTAGCTCTTGCCACTATCAGAACTTATCGGAACTCTCCTAACCTTTTTCGTAGCCATGATAGCAATCGCATCCAATATGGTATCAGAAGGAGCTAAGAAGAATGGCTTAGATGTCATAATTTCATGGACCTTTACGCCAAGTCTCCCTGCTCCCTGGCCCATTAGGAACACGAGATCCCTGAGAGTAACTATGCCCTGAACTTTTCTTTCAGGGTCTATAAGGGGAAGAGCGCTCAGCCCTTTTTCCGTCATCATGGTTATGGAATCTAGAAGGCTCTGTGTGTGCTCTCCATATGCTGGGTCCTTGGTCATTATACCTTCAACTTGTTTGGATAATGCTTTTAGGAGTGCCGTTCCCTTGTCAGCGTCTTTCTTGGTTGACGCTATCGTAGAATGAATCAGATGCATGACATCTTGCGCTGAAAGCATGCCAACGAGCTTCCATTCAGCATCTGTAACAGGAAGGTGCCTGAACCCCCTTCTCACCATGAGCTTTATGGCATTCAGAACAGGCTGATCTCTTGCTACGGTAACGGTCTGCCTTGTGAATATCCACCAGATATCTGCTGTTTTTCCTGACAATGCAATACGCCTACCTAGTATGAATCGTTCCAGCTACTTAAGATACCGATTTATTCCTTGCTAGAAAGGCAAGGGAACACAGTTAAGGATGACATATTGATGGAGTAGTTAGAGCATGTCCGACGAGCCTCGCAACATACTGGAGCACATGGAGGAACTTCGCAAGCGGATAGTCAGGATACTGATCTCTGTTGCGGGGATCACGATTTTTGTGTTTGTATTCGCCATAAAGCCAATCGCCTTGGGAGACATGACAATACCGCTTCCATTCCCAGACTTGAACAGCAACATCGCCGCCCAGATGATAGAAAGCGTTGAAAGCTATGTGCTCCCAACATATGTGAAACTTATAGTAACAGCAC
>JACPBJ010000153.1 GCA_016180375.1 Nitrososphaerota archaeon
CTCGGGCTGAATTCAATCTCGAGATTCATTTCAGTATCTTTACCACCTGAGCGCATTCCCAACCTGCGGAAGTGGTATCACCGAGCGAAAGCAGGACGACCCAGAGCCGAACTGGCCGAAATCAGAATACATCATCTTTATAAGATGTAACCACCATAGTAACATCGTGTCTTACTACGAGCTCTGGGCAATTCTCAGCAGCTGGAGGAAGGAATTTACTACTGGAGAGTTTGCCAGAACCTTCTCTAGCCCTAACCCAAGAAAAGTATTACACGACATGTTAAAGAAGGGTTTGCTAGGGCATTTAGGATACGGCAGATATAGAGTAAAACCGCTTGGAGATTATGTTGGAGAGAGGAATAACGTAAGGGCTGGTTATGAACTTCTGAAGAGATCAGAGCTTCCATATGCTTTAACAGGTGTGGATGGAGTCTTTGTCTGGACTGAAGGTGGGTACAATGCGGATAGATTCTTCGGATTCTACCCGATTCACCTAAAAGTCTTGAAGTCCGATCTTGCAAGCTGGATGGAGTTCTTTAAGAAGAATGGCAAGAAGTCACTGTTGGGAGAAACAAAGCCGAAGGAAACTCTATTTGGCGTGTTCTACATAATCTATCCAGAGAGAAAGATTGATGTTGAAACTGTCGAAGGTTTGAAAGTAGAGCCGCTAAAGGAGACTTTAGACTTCTGCAAGAAGCATATCTATACGTTCGAGCCGGCTCTTGAGATGCTTGATGAAGAGTACAATCTTGGGTTGGGAGTGAAGTACAGGAACAGATGATTCGATGACTCAAGCAGCAGACCTTACAGCAAGAGAAGCAGAGATTATTAGAATTGTTAGGGTTCTTGGCTTGCATCTTGGAAGATTCGTAGTGGTCGGAGGATATGCGGTTAACGCTCTTGCTGCACACAGATTTTCCGTTGACTGTGATATAATAATTGCAAAGAAAGACATCGGCCTATTCGAGATCATTCTCAGAGAAGAAGGTTACAAGAAAGTAAAGGCAACAAGAAAGATCAAGGGATTTTCCGGCAAGCAGACCAAGGAGTATAGCAAGTTAATTGGCAATAGAAGAGTATCGGTAGATCTCTTTGCGAACAGTGTCACATGCCGACAGACTAATGGAGAATGGAGCTACTCATTGATCAGAAAGAATTCGATTGAAGCGAATGTCGTTGGACTAACAGAGTCAACAGTCACTTTTGTTCCGAAAAGAGAGTTGCTGATGGCAATGAAGATACATTCGGGGAGAGATACCGATTTGAGGGACGTAATCATGCTGAGTGAAGGGGCTGACTGGCAAGTTGTAGCAAAGTTTGCTACCTGTGGCGTGCAAAAGAAAGTCATTGAACAACTAATAGCTTTAATAGAAACTATCAGCAAAGAAGAATTTCCATCTGCGCTCAGAGCCGAATTCAGTCTTACAACAGACGTGACTCCGCTCATTAGGAGAACTACGGAAGGCCTTCAAATCGTAAGGAAATTGCTGTCAGCAAGTCCCTAAAACGTCCTTACATACCTCAAGAACAATCTTGAGATTCGGCTCATGCAAGAACAGATTACATAGTTTTCTCGGCAAAACCTGAAGATAGAATCTTTTCGACTCTTTACGTAATAGCTTCATGTTACGCGTCTATAGCATTGCGAGTATGTAACAATTCCGAAATGCCGTTAACTATTCGAATTTTGAAGGCCGTGCAATGTTTCAAACAAGATCTTGTATAGAAGATAAGAGAAAATTGTTTACGAGTCCTATCAAAGGATTCTCTTCTTCCAACCATCTTCTCTCCATAACCAAGCACCGCAGTCGATGTGCCTGAGAAGATGCACTCCTTCAGGATAGAGGTTGTGTTTTGGAATCTTATCGCGAACTGTTTCGCCCATTCCCAGTCTGAGATACACTTCAGGGATATCGGCAAACCATTCCATACTTAACCCCTTGACAGCTGCGTATCCCCATAGAGGCGTCGTAGTGTGGAACTTCCCTGCATCAACCTCTGTCACTCTAGGCTTTCCATCAGCATCTCCCTTCAAATCTACCGAATAGTTTCCATGCGGCTTTTCATCTAAGGCCTTTACTGCAAGTTCTCCCACATGGTCAACCCGTTCATCAACAACTATTCTTGATGCGCTTGGGGTTCCGGTTATACCAGAAGGGCTGACATGCTTGAATGGGTATGCTAACCTTTCTCGGCAGAAAGAAGTAATCAGCTTACCTTCGTGCCAGAGGCTGTCCCAAGCAATGTTCCTGCCAGGAAGGTATTCCTGAAGCATGAAGTCCTCCCATTTAGCTTTCTTTTGAATAACCCAGAGTTTTGTCCAGTGTTCAACCTCTTCAACACTATTGCATGGAAGCGCAAGCCTTCCTCCAGCGCCTGACTTTGCCCTCACCCACACTGTTTTCGTCCCTATTGATTTGAACGATCTTGAAATCTCCCTGGAATTGGAAATGGTTGCAGTCTTCGCCACTGGTACCCTTTTTCTTTCTAGCATTCGCTGCGTTTCGAGTTTATCCCTTGCAATAACCTTCCAGTCAGGCAGGAAACATTTTGCTGTGATTTTCTTTCTATTCCTTGCAATCACCACTGCTTCAACCGCTGGTTGTGGGTGAACGAATTCTATCCTATGCTTCTCCACTAGTGACGCAATCAATGGCACGAATCCTGGATCATCGTGCCTTGGCGATCTCACCCGTAGATCGACATCAGGGAATTCTATGTTGAATCTGTCATAATCAGTTCCCACTATGAAGGTCTGCTCTGTCCCGCCTCTTAGAGCATTGACAAAATTTACCCCGGCTACACCACCGGAACCTGTGACTAGAACTCTCTTCAGATCAAGCACCTTCTATTATTATGACACATTCACCATTTACTGCTATCTTCGCCCGAGCCTCTGATATAGAGATAATCTTGCCCGAGCCCTCAGTTTTTAGTTTATGACCTTTTGGAAAGGTGGCCTCCAGAACTACTCTCTTGTCCTTCGGCTTAACATTGTAAATGAAGGATTTTCCGTCTTTCTGTTCGTTTAGAATAGAATTCTCGCGGTTAATCCACCATTCTGTTATCCTCTTTGCATCGGCGACAAAACAATTCTCGTTTGCGATGCGCTTCAGTATTCGAGGATAAAGCCTGCCTCCTTTCATCTGCAAAGCCTCTTGATGCCAGAGAATTGTGAAGAGCCCATTTTCAGTTTTGACTCTCGCAAGCACCTTTTCAACTTCTGAATAGCCCTCTTCCTCCCCTAGATGCATGTAACCCCAGAGAGATGTATCCATCAAGACCAATGGAACTTCAAGAATTCTCAACGTTTGAAAATTTGATGAAGGAGGATGGTACGGGAAAGAAACTCCAGCTTTGAAGCCTGGTTTTTGGTTGAAACCCCAAGTTGTATCATATACAAAGCCAAGTTCCTCCATGATTTCCCATGTCTTCGAGGCATCAAATCTCAGATAGTGCTCCCTTATCCCTGTAGGTTTTATCCCCATCTCCTTTTCAAACCTTGCAATATCTTCGCGCATTCTTTCCGTGCTATCATGAGTTCCAAATGACCCGTGCAACCCTATATCCCACCCTTTTTCTGCAAGGGCTCTTACGTAATTCCTCTTGCCTGCAAGATCATAGTCGTGCACAAGAAGGTAGAAGGATGAAGTAAAACCAAACTCTGCTTCTAAGTTAGCCATCTTCTCGATATTCCAATATGGATCTTCTAGGGACAATATTCTCTTTATCACCAATGAAGTTGGAAACCTTTTCCTAACTTTGAGCACATGGTTCAAAGGAGCCGTAAGCCTGTCCGCATCATGCGTCAATGCGACTGCAAATTCTGCCGCTTCGGGCCAAAATGCTTTCCTGACAAAAGGCCTCCCAGCACTTGTGCATTCATCGGATATTCTTGATCCAATGGCCTTCAAAATATCATTGACCGTGGCATCAAATGCTCCTTCCGGGGAGGCTTTTCCAGACAGATGCTGATTAATTACATTGACATCATTATTTGAAAGCGAAAATTCGAAATTGGAGGGGAGCCCTAGGGTACTTCTGACAAAACCAGATGCATAATTCTCCCCTACCATTTTCAACGAGCGCACCTATGGATGCCGTTGTTTAAGCCTTAGCTGTTTGTTTTGTATATGGTATAATGAATTCCTGCTTTAACTGATTGCTCATTCCTTCGAACTAAGTCGGAACCAAGAGGCATACGTTTATTGAAGTGAAAATGTGTGGCTAGAAAAAGACTTTGGCAAAGCGCTTTCCCATTTATTAGATTCAGTGGTTCAAACTCAAGTGTCCAGTTGGGTGAACTTGTCTAAAGCAGCCATTGCAAAGGCATTGTCTTCGGAAACGAGCTGGAAGGTACTGGAGTTACTGCTGGCTGGAGAATTGGAGGCAAGTGAGATTAGCAGGACTCTAGGCGTTAAACCTGCCCTCGCAAAGCGTTACCTGAAGAGGCTAATTGATTCAAAGATACTGAATGCAAGGCAAGAGACTTCTTCGGGACAAGTGAGAACAATGTATAGCCTTGCGGCGACAGGGGTTTCTATTGGTTTTCCTCCTAAAAACTACCTTTTCTTAAGTGCGGCTATAATCAATGGACTAAGGAGCTCTCTAGGTGAGGATAGCGCTAGGACTCTGCTTTATGATATCGGGCTACGTATTGGCGAGGATCTTGCGCACACCCTCAGCTCAAGAACTAGACTCACAAGTTGGGGGCCCCAAGCATATGTAGATCATTTCGTCAAGGGCTTGCTTCAAGAGATGGAAGCCTATCCTGAAGTCATCAAAGTTGGGCGTAGACAGGCGATATATGAGCAGCTCAACTGCCCAATGCAAGACCTTGCAGCAAAATATCCTGGACTTATGTGCGATATCCTAGATGTAGCGGTGCGCAAAGGCATGGACAATAAACTTGGCGGTATGGAGACCAAAGTTCTGAAGTGCAAAGGCCACGGGGACTCTGTGTGCAGGTTCGCCGTTGCGTGGCATTCGAAAAAATCTAATGTGTCTAAGAAATAGCGTAATTATTTGTTGTTAAGTGTGCATAGCCTGTTACTCCCAATTAACAAACTCAGAACACAACAACGAGTTATTCATTATTTTCTACTTTATGTTCAGAGTAGCATAAAGTATACCTAAGAGTCCTGCAAGTGCGATTGCCGACCTGACAGCTTGAGCGAGTAAGATATCATATTTTAGCACTTCAAAAAGGATCCCTTCAGCTATGCCTGCTATTGTCAGAAGGAGGAATGATATTGCAATAATTAACATCGAAACCTGCCTGCTTCTCTGATGTGCCTTCAGAGCGAAGTAAGTAATAGTTAGCCCAACGATTAGAGCCGTACCCTCGAATATCCGTACAAGTGTTAGTGGGTCAATCTCCATAATGCTTCTACTCTCCATTTATTGTTGGGATTGCCGCCCTCCTAAGGATGACCAGAGTCTCATGAACCGCCCTACCACGTCTTCATTAGGTATGAGATCCACTTCTACGCGATTGCCCTCAAAACTTACCGTAACGGACTTGACCGTACTTCTATACAGCGTATATTTGCCCCCGCTGTCAATGAGGGCCTGCCGTTCACCCGTAAGGAGTCCTAGCTCACACATCTCCTCGACATACCTATAGATGCTCCTGAGCGGCAGAGCAAGTTCCTCGGAGAGGTCGTTAGCGGACTTTGCACTAGCAAGGGTGACGGAAATTATCCTGCGGGTATGCGAATTTGACATAGCCAGTGCTACCCTTTCTGCAACGTTTGGATCGTTAATACGCATACCAGCTCTGTGCCAAGCTTTGGCAAAACGCTACCCGTCTTAAAAACCCGCACCCCCCTTTTGAACGGTGATAACCCTTGGGCGAGAGTAGTTCTAGGAGGAAGTTCCTCAAGGTTGCTGGAGCAGCTGGAGCAACGGTGATGTTAGCCGGCTTAGCAACTCGTCCTCTTGCGTCATCTCAACCTTCTCACGTTAAGCACCCACGTCCTAGTGCAAAGGCTAGAAAGTGGGTCATGGTAGTTGACCTTGAAAAGTGTGATGGCTGTGGAGAGTGCACGGAAGGTTGCATCGAAGAGCATACAGTGCCTACTGCTTGGGGCGAGCCTAGTTTCAAGGGAGTCAGGGAGACTGCCAAACCGGGACAAGAGCAGCCCAAAGCACCCAAGCCTGACTACAAAGGTAGGCAGGAATGGGTTAAGGTCTACGAATTTGGAGAGGATTTGGGCCCCCCCGGTGATAAGGGTAACTTCCTGCCAGCATTTTGCAATCAATGTGAGAATGCCCCGTGCGTAAACGTTTGTCCTGTAGGTGCCACGTATCACACTGAGGATGGCTTAGTTATGATCGATCATGACAGATGCATCGGTTGCAGGTTCTGCATGGCTGCATGCCCATACGAAAGGAGGTACTTCAACTGGGGCGAGCCTAGCGCCCAATACACAGAGGAGGAAAAAGCCAAGGTTGCATTTGCTAAGTATAGCCCTGAGTTTCCAGTTCCCCATCGAAGAGGAACCGTGGAGAAGTGCATGTTTTGCGCCCATCGGACCCAGTTTGGTAAGCTGCCCGCTTGCGTCGAATCATGCACAAAGGCAGGAATGAAAGCACTCTACTTTGGAGACGCGAACGAAGATGCCGTAAGCAATGGCGCTGAAGTGCTCAAGCTGTCGGAAGTCTTGAAGACCAGAATGGGCTACAGTCTGAAAGAGGAGCTTGGCACGCATCCTAGGGTCTTCTATCTGCCTCCAAGGGGGAAGTGATAGAAATGGCAAAGAGAGCATTACAAAGAGATTATAGTGCCTTCATCGCTCCGATAGTTGCTTCGGGCAGACTCTATTATGGATTCATGGCCGTACTGTTAGGGGTCGTTGGAATAGGCCTCTATGCATATTCGACGCAGCTCGCTGAGGGGCTTGTAGTCACAGGTATGAGAAGCAGGGTCTCATGGGGTCTCTATATTACGAACTTCGTCTTCTTCATAGGAATAAGCCATGCTGGAACACTGATTTCTGCTATACTCAGGGTGACAAACACAGGATGGAGACGGCCGATAACACGCATAGCCGAGGCCATAACCGTTTTGGCGCTAATCTTTGGCGCATCGTCAGTAATCCTTGACCTCGGTAGACCTGACAGAATGCACCACCTGTTCATTTACGCTGACATTCAATCACCACTCATCTGGGATTTCATTAGCATCACAACCTATCTGACTGGCAGTGCCATCTATCTTTTCCTACCTCTCATCCCTGACATTGCTGAGCTGAGGGACAGTCTAACGGAAACCTCGCGTATTAAGCGAAGGCTCTACAACACACTATCAATGGGCTGGCGCGGTACTGAGTGGGTGCAATTTACTCTGGTATCGCAGCACTAATTCTAGCCATGGTCGTGTTCAGAAAGTTCTACAAACTTGAGCAGTACCTTACGCTCCAACATTTCAAGTATCTGGGTTACATGCTGCTAACACTTAACATAGCGTACATCTATTTCACCTTAAGCGAATACCTAACATCACTGTACCAGGCAGAACCAGACGAGCTGATGCTTCTGAACCAGTTGTTCGGAGGTAGATACGCGCCAGAGTTCTACACCTTTGTAGTTACTGGACTTATCCTGCCAGCTTTCATAATAGCCATACCAAGAACGAGAACGGTTCTCGGCATTGCAATAGCATCCTTGTTGGTAAACATAGGAATGTGGTACAAGCGCTTCGTAATAGTCGTGCCTGCACTAGCAAGACCAGGAATGCCAGGTGGTGAATGGGCTGCTTATGCGCCCACTTGGGTGGAGATATCGATAACCGCAGCCGCCGTGGCAGGGTTTATGCTTCTATTCGCCCTCTTCTCTAAGATCTTCCCAATAATTTCTATGTGGGAGGTTCGCGAGGGAGAGCACTTAGAGACACCAACGGAAATGCCTGGC
>JACPBJ010000154.1 GCA_016180375.1 Nitrososphaerota archaeon
CAAAGGCGTCGAGAATTGCCAGACCGTCAGAGCTGCCATATGGGCTGAGTATCTTCTCTGATGCTCTTTCTGGGTGAGGCATTAGACCAACAACATTCCCTACATCATTTGACACTCCTGCAATGTTTGAGAGCGAGCCGTTTGGATTTGCTTCTTCTGTTACGTCTCCCTTATCGTCAACATACCTGAAAACCACTTGCCCCTTTCTTTGAAGTTCCCTGGTTCCCTTTTCATCTAGGAAATAGCGCCCCTCATTGTGAGCAATTGGCATTCTTAGTATAGTGCCCTCCTTCAAACCCGACGTGAATGCAGTTCTGTTGCTGTCAACGCGAAAGTTTACCCATTTGCATACAAATCTGAGACCTGTATTCCTGAGGAGCGCTCCTGGCAGCAATTTCGCCTCTACAAGTATCTGGAAGCCATTGCATATGCCTAGAACGGGCTTTCCATCTCTTGCTGCCTCTTTGACTTGCTGCATAGCTGGACTGTGGGCGGCAATTATCCCTGCGCGTAAATGATCTCCATATGAAAATCCTCCCGGAAGTACAACAGCGCCATAAGAAGTCAAGTCGACCTCCTCGTGCCATATGAGATCTGCAGGAACTCTCAGAACTTTCCTCAGAACATGGTACGTGTCTAGGTCGCAATTCGTTCCGGGAAAACGAATCACTGCGACCTTCATGCTAGTTCCCTGACACTCTCACAATACAGGTGCTCACAACGGGATTGTAAATTCTGAGTTCGTCACACATCTTGAGAACAAGTTTCTCCGCGCTTTCTTTGTTAGGAGCTGAAACTTCGATTTGCAAGAGCTTAGCTGCCCTTACGTTCTTCACATTCTCGTACCCATTTCTAATAATCAGGTCGCGGAGTATAGTCTCACCCTCGGGGTCACGAATAGTTGCTTTATTCGAGATTATGCACTCTACCTTGTAATTTGTACCCACAGACCGCTCTTCCCCCTTGATACAAAAATCGTTTTGAACTATATTTAACCTCTTAGTCGTTGTTTTATTGTTCTTGACAAAGAGTGTTTACGTGCAAATCTGCTTTAGTTTCGCCATGTTCCCAGCGTCGTCCTGCCTGCTATCCACCGGCGTTTCAAGAACCAGAGGAAGATTCCTGAAGTGTTTGTATGCGAAGAGTTCTCTGAACCCCTTTTCACCGATGTAGCCCATACCGATGTGCTCGTGCCTATCAAGTCCTGAACCAAGAGGTCCTTTCGAGTCATTCACGTGCACCGCTTTTACTCTTTCCAAACCAATTATTTCATCTAGTAGATTAATGGTTCTTGCGACACCCTCTTTCCTGCTTATGTCGTAGCCTGCAGCGAATGCATGGCACGTATCAAAACAAATTCCAACCCTATTATCCGGCCTGGTGCCATCAATTATCTGCCTCAAATTCTCGAAAGTTGATCCTACGCTATTCTGCGTACCTGCAGTAATCTCTAAGAGTATCATTGTATCATTGTTGGCTTCCTTCAATGCTTTGTTGCATGCGTTGATAACTCGCTTGATGCCGAACGCGAGTCCCTTCCCCTTATGGCTACCAAGATGCGTTACAACGTAAGGTATTCCTAGAGATGAAGAGCGCTTAAGCTCAGCAGCGAGAACATCAACCGATTTTTTGTATATTTCTTCATCTGGCGTTGCAAGATTCGGAAGATAGGGCATATGGTCTAGTGGTGAAACTAGATCACTTCCATTTAGCTTATCTCTGAAATGCTTTACATCTTCCTTCTTAAGGTCTGAGAATTTCCATCCTCTCGGGTTGCGGGTGAAAATCTGGAAAGTCGTGCATCCAAGCTCGACTGCCCTGTCAACAGCCTTGTCTATCGAACCAGCAATTGAGACATGTACGCCTATGGGCAAAAGCGTTCTTTCTCCTACTGATGTAATGGATTAGATAAGTATTGAATTGACCGAAAAGATATATTGCCAACACAAATGTCTGGGCACTCCCTTGAGCCAGATCAAAATCGAACATAACCCAAGCAAGGAGCGTCTGAAAGAGCTAGGTGTATTGAGCTGGCCAATCTGGACCAAAGAAGCATCTGAATTCGACTGGACTTATGATGAACAGGAGACATGCTATTTCCTAGAAGGCGATGTAGTTGTGACTCCTGACGGTGGAAAACCTGTGCAAATGGGGAAGAGCGACCTCGTAGTATTCCCCTCGGGAATGTCTTGTATCTGGAAAATACGGAAGGATGTCAAGAAGCACTACAAATTCGGATAGAACCGAGAAACTTCATGGCCTGCGAAAATCTAAATCGAACCCAAAGGTATTAAAGAACTTCAGATTCGAGCATAAACCTCTCTGGTAGTTTACAATGTCAGAAATTTCGGAACTGATGTGGGTCGAGAAATACAGACCACAAAAGCTGCAAGATGTGGTGAACCAGAGAGCTATTGTTGAGAGACTCTCTTCAATAGTGAAATCTCCAGCATCAATGCCACATTTGCTCTTCGCTGGGCCTCCTGGAACAGGGAAGACGACTTGTGCGCTTGCACTTGCCAGAACAATACTGGGAGAGCCATGGAGAGACTATACTCTCGAGTTAAATGCTTCCGATGAGAGAGGCATAAACACGGTCAGGGAGAGGGTCAAGACTTTTGCAAGGTACGCGACGCAGCGCGGCATCAACATCCCTTTCAGGGTAATAATTCTTGATGAAGCCGATGAAATGACTAATGATGCTCAAACCGCATTAAGAAGAATAATGGAGGAGACATCGAGATTTACGAGGTTCGTGCTGATTTGCAATTACAGCTCTGGCATCATCGAGCCCATACAAAGCAGATGCGCTGTCTTCAGGTTCTCTAGGCTTGAGGAAAAAGACGTGGTTTCATACATGACATCAATATGCAAGAAAGAGAAGGTCAGGCATACCGAAGAAGCGCTGTCGAAAATTTACGAGCTGACAGGAGGAGACATGAGACATGCCATCAACCTCTTGCAAACATCTGCCTTCATTGGAGATGTTTCAATAGAAAATGTTGAGAAGACTGCGGGCATATCTAGCCGAAGCAAGGTCTCAGAAATCATTGATCTCTCTTTGAAGGCGAATTTCAAGGAAGCGAGGAATAAGTTAGTAGTGCTGACTGAGGTTTACGGATTATCAGAAAGGGACTTTCTGAAGTACGCAACGGAAGAAATTTTCAAGCTGGGGCTTCCCAATGCAGAGCACGCTGCTGAAGCATTGGCTAAATACGATTACAGGCTTATTGTCGGCGCGCATCCAGAAGTTCAACTTGCAGCTCTGCTTGCTGAACTCGGCAGAATAGGGAAAGATGCAGGCTACAGGGGTAGCAAGTAGCTTTTTGCTGAGGATTTCTGATGGGAGAGCTCAGGTTCTGCAACAGGTGCTTTACGAAGACCGAGCACGAGATTGTAGAAGATCCTAACATTACGGCAAGGAAGGCAAAAGCACTCTATAGGTGCACTGTCTGCGGACACAGAAGCTGGAAGAGGCACCTGCGTCCCTCTTCTGAAATAAGCTACTAAACGCTAGAGGAGTTAACTAGAGTTAGCAAACTGTTCTCAAGAAATTACGTCCGTCTCTTTTCTGAGTGCCTGATCTGCAGATACCCACTCGTTAACCATCATTCTGTCGAGCAGCCATCCCAGCATCAAACTTGCAAGCCTTCCTTTCATACCTCTTGGCTTGGATTCAGAATGTATGTGCAGAACTAATTTCTCTCCCTTATGCTCTAACCGAAAGTCATCTATAATATCGATACCCATAATGTGCGGCTCCCAAACCCAATGATTTGGAGGGTCTAGTGTTAGCTTCTCATTCAAGTGCATTGTAAAGCCCATTACCACCCATTTTGTCCTAACAAGAACCTTTTCACCTTCTTTCCCGACAGGCTCAATAGATTTCAGAGATTTTCCTACGTAACCTTTGCTTGAAAGATCGGTCCACCAGTCAAACACGGTTTGCATACTGCTATCGTATTCAAATTCCAGCTCTATGTAAGTCAAAATTCACTGCCGTTTCTCAATTACCAAAAGCGAACTTCTTAAGAGAAGTGTTCATGATTAAGGAGTAGGTTTAAAGGTTAAGGGCAAATAGTATTTAGCACAAGGTCTGCGTTGCTACTATGGCCAAGATGCTAACATGCGACTGCGGCTGGACTGTGATCTCACCCCAAGGAGAAGCTGACGTAGC
>JACPBJ010000155.1 GCA_016180375.1 Nitrososphaerota archaeon
CTTCATCCAGTGGGTAAGGTCGTCTCTAGCTATTTCGAGAGCATTTCTGCAATAACCACTACAGGACTTACACTCTTCGATCCCTCTTCACTGCCAAGAACAATCATATTCTACAGGAGCATAACTCAGTGGCTTGGAGGTATTGGCATCGTCTTCTTCATAGTGCTCTTCTTAAACGCTCCGGGAACTTATGCCAGAGCACTAGAAGCATTTGCAGGATTTGCAAGACTGTCGCCAACCTCTAGGGGAACTTTCATTCGCATCATGAGGATTTACTTGTTGTATACAGGGTTGTTTGTAACACTCTTGATTACCCTTGGGTTTGTAAATCCCTTTGCGGCCGTAAATCTTGCGCTTACTGGAATCTCCACTGGCGGATTCGTTCATACGTCGGACTGGACTAACGATCTGAATATCTCCTCTATCTCCATTTTGACAATTCTGATGATTATAGGAGCGACAAGTTTCCCAGTCCATGAAAGTCTTTGGACAAAAAAGAGACTCGGCGTCTTCTCGTCAGAATTTAGGTGGTTTGTTGCATACCTCGCAATTACGTCAGTTATCCTAGTCGCTTTTGCCATGGGGTCTAGCATTACCGATCCCGGCACATTAATTTTCCATGCAGTTTCAGCGGCCAGCACAACAGGATTTCAAACGGTGAATCTAGGAGCATTTGATGCCATGACAAGACTGATTCTCTTAATTTTGATGTTTGTTGGAGGATGCTCCTTCTCGACCGCAGGGGGGATAAAATTCATCCGTATGATCGTAGCCCTCCGCTCCATACCATGGCTGTTGAAGATGAATGTTCTTCCTATCACAGCACTTGTACCCTTGAAGATAGGGAAGAGCGTTATCTACGAAAGCGAAATCGCTTTTGCCTTCGCAACCATCTTTGCAGGTAGCTTGTCAATTCTGTTGAGTACCGCTGCATTAATGGCATCGGGCGCTTCATTCCTCAACTCAATTTTTGAATCGATTTCAGCCTTCTCAACCGTGGGACTGACAACTGGCGTAACGAGCATGGCGATGCCAGATTTTGCAAAGATGGCACTTATTGCTGAAATGGTTATTGGTAGAGTCGAGGTAATACCGGTTCTTATTGGAGTGAAGAGCTTGTACGAATACCTTGAACGGACGAAGGCGGCAAGCAAATTGCAAGAAGTAAGTCGGATTAGTTCATTTAGAAGGTAACAGAATTTTTCTAGCCTTACAAATCGGTCAAATAACTGATATACGGAAGGAAATGAAGATTAGTGCTACCAAGAATCCAACAGAGACCATCATAAAACCATAGACTAACATATTCGCCTTAGCCGACCTGCCAAGCAATATACCTAAGAAGAAGAGAAAACCAAGGTCTAGGACGATTGATGCAAGAAAGGCCATGTTTACCTCTAACACTTGCCATAGGGATAAGACAAAAGGGGACAGCACTAACAGTCCAGCTAACAAGGGAGCTACTGCGTCTACAAACGCTACCAAGATAACTGTGGCTCTAGAGGCGCGACCGACTATGGAATTACCCAGATCTGCATAAATCGCTCGCTCCATTTCCTTTATGCTCCTAGTTCTTTCTGCCCTCTCAGTCAAGAATGCACCAGATGCGCCAGAGATGGCCATGGCAAAAGTTGCTCCAAAGCCTGCGCTCAGCACTATTGCTGGTTCGAATCTTCCTGAAACGTAGAAAGCCATTACGATTCCGAGCGTCGTTAGTGCACCGTCGAACCCATTCATCACAAGATATCTGCGCGTGATTTCTGCCGCATTTGTAATGTGCAAATATTGCCGGAGCTTCCTAAAAACCAAGCCACGAATATATTCCCTGCAGTTTCTAGTATCAGTTAGCTTTAAGCACATGCCGATCATATATTAAGAAGATGCGAACCCAGATCAGAAGACTTGTAGTAGACTCCCTTAAGCCAAGAGAGACATCAACCATTGATTTAACAAAGGCCCTTTGCGAAGTTGAGGGGGTCAACGAGGTAGATCTTGTGGTTACTGAAGTCGATTCAAGGACAGAAACTATAAAGTTGACCATCAGGGGGTCCCACGTAAACTACGACGGCGTAATGAAAATAATGAGCGATCATGGAGCAACTATCAGGAGCGTGGACGAAATCAACGTCGCGAAGACCCCTCCTCCGCCATCTCCCAAATAACATTCTCACTTGTTGACTTAGTAGTTCAAAGGAACTCAGCCTCATTTGATCATGATTATCTTCCGACGGATGGGTATTTCTGGTAATAGGGCCCCGCCTTATCCTCAGTAATGCGATGTCAAACCGAGCGCAGAATGAAAAAATTGACATCTTAGGCCCCGCTACTAGTAGCAGAAACACATCATCAGCCACCGAAACTAATACGACCCACATTTTCTGGTATCGTGCTACGCTAAGTACCAGTCCTCCTGTGATTGGAAAAAGAGTTCCTCTCCGCTTTTTGGCGCTCAAGCTCTCACGTGCAAGCAGGTTTAGAACCGACCCTTGGATTCCCTCGAAATATGAGGAAATCACCTCTCCATCAATTCTGATAAGGCTAATACCACTGATGGCTTTCCCGTTTGCAAGTTGCTTCAAAATGAAGTCCATATTTTCTTGACTCATGGGATTTTTGTCAACCTGAGCGATATAGGTCTTAACTAGATAAAACTGAAAACTAAAGCTGGCTGATAAATTCATAAGCTGAAGTCGTGGTTTAGAGCGGTCATGGCTTCAGAAATCCTCTACTTAGCACTCCTCATACTTCTGGCCAAACTCTTCGAGGAGGTAGCCGCAAGGTTTCGACAGCCCTCTTTGTTAGGCTATGTTCTAGCAGGTCTAGTTTTGGGACCTGTAGGTTTATCGATTGTGAAACCCATCCCTGAGATCCGCCTATTCATTAATATCGGCGTCTTCTTTCTATTCTTTCTAACCGGTTTTGAAGAAATAGATATCCCTGGTCTTCTCTCTGTTCTGAGAAGAAAACTCTTCTTGGCTGCATTTGTTGGCTTTCTGCTGCCTTTCGGACTTTCATACGTCTTTCTTGACTTCTTTAAGATACCGACCTTGCAGGCTATAGCCTTGGCAGCAGTCTTTTCGGTTTCCAGCCTAGGAGTCGTGGTGAAGTCCTTGTCTGATCTGGGACGGCTAAAGGATCCTGCTGGCCTCGAGGTCTTCTCGATTACTGCCATATCTGAATTTGTGGGTCTGTTGATAGCCAGTGCATCCATTCAGTTGGCAACAGGCACTGGCGGCTCTTTTCAGGATTTACTCCTGTTACCAATAAGAATTATCGTTTTCTTTGTTCTTGCCGGTCTACTAGGGGTTACAGTGGTACCGAGGGTTCTAGATCTATCAAGGAAGTATATGAGAGTAAAGCAGATCTCGTTAGGATTACTTGTCGCAATTCTCTTACTCTTTGTGTACTTTGCGGAGATAAGTGGCGTTCATGGAGCCATCGGCGCACTGCTCTTGGGCATCGCACTATCACCTTTGTCGAAGGAAGTACATTTCGAGATCACAAGGGGTTTTCATACGTTAGCATACGGCGTTTTTGTACCCATCTTCTTCGCCGGAGTTGGACTATTCTTTCAACCATCGTTCCTGAATCTTTCCCCTACGCTTATTGCAGGCATACTTGGGATCATGATACTTGGTAGATTCGGAGGAGCGTATCTTTCCACAAAAGTGCTAAGACTTAGCTCTCCTCTAGCACTTAGTTCTGGCCTTCTGAGTAAGGGAGCTGTAGATCTTGCATTGATGCTGACTCTTTTCGATTTGGGGCTAGCAACAGAGGAGCTCTTCGCCGTATATACTCTGGGCATAATAATAATAGTCATTCTCTCCCCCGCGCTTCTCAAATATTCCTTCGGCAAATCCAGCCCGCCATCCGTAGCCGAGGCTAAAGAGGCTCTGATACCCTTGTACACAAGGATGGTTCTAAGCGATGTTAAGGCAAAAGATGTGGTGCTACCAGGGTTGGTTGCGATATCCGAGGATACAGTGGTCTCAGATTTTGTGCAGACTCACCTCAAGACTGGCAGGAGCAGTTACATAATAATCGATGAGAACAATAGGCTAAGGGGCTCTGTTTCGATAAAAGAAATAAAGAAAGTGCCGAAACGGAGATGGTCCTCGGTTACGATAGGCTCAGTCATGCGCAGGGATATTTCTCCAGTCTTCAT
>JACPBJ010000156.1 GCA_016180375.1 Nitrososphaerota archaeon
GTAAACTACTCTTCAAGACATTCCGCTCTTCTGAGGAAGCTTACAGCACCCTAGACAAGTATTCGAAGACGCTCACATGGCTGCAGAATGTCGCCCTGAAACCTGCTAGGCAGGCAGGAGGCAAAGGCGTAAAGGTGATCGAGGACAGGCAGATTTACCTTCATGATGAGAAGCAGAAGTTCAAATCACGACACTTCGACTGGCTTGATGGGTACATGAGACCATACTCTGACATCGAAGATAAGATTCTTGTTGAGGAGAATGTGTGGGGTCCTGAATACACTCTGCACTGCTTCACCGATGGCAAGAATGTCGTTGGAATGCCGATGGTGCAGGACAACAAGAACGCGCACGAATTTGATATTGGAACAGAAACAGGTGGCATGGGTTCCATCTCTGGGCCAGGAATGGTTCTGCCATTCCTTACAGAGCAAGAGTACGAAGATTCGGTTGAAATTGTGAAAAGTATGCTAATGGCAATTCAGGATGCAACAGGAGAAACCTATCATGGGATTGTTGCTGGGCAAATGATGCTTACGGAAATTGAAGGACCAACAATTATTGAGATGTATTCTAGGCTTGGGGATCCCGAGGCTTTAAATGTGCTTGCAATGCTCGAAAGTGATCTTATAGAGGTTTCACTAGCGATACTTGACGGAAATCTCAAACAGTCTGATGTAAGGTTTAACGACAAGGCCGTTGTAGTGAAAGCGGTTGCACCGAAAGGATATCCTGACTACAGAGACCTTGCAAAGGATCATCCCATCAATGCAGATGAGAAGGAGATTGAGAAGCATGGCGCTAACTTATACTGGGCATCAGTACATGAAGATGGAAAGAAAATTACAACTATGGGTTCAAGAGCCGTGGAAATTGCTGCAGTTGCCGATGATTTACCAGCTGCAAGTGCGACAGTTGAGAGTTGCATGGATCTCGTAAAACTCGCTGACGGCTGGGGACTCTATCACAGAAGCGATATTGGAACAAAGGAGCTTCTTGCAAAGAGAAGAGATCTAGCGGAGAGGGCCAGAGCACTATACATGCAAAGGAAGAATAACAAAACTCTCGGAAGAAGGATCGACTGGTTGCCAGGCGTAGGAAAAGTCGATCCGGTTCAGAGTTTAAAAGAAGAGCTCAAGGTCAAGTGATGCGGAATGGCTAAAGTTTCTATCTTGGCAGGAAGTAAATCAGACCAGAAGACTATTGATGAAGTTACATTATTCCTCAAAGAGAATGGAATAATCTTCGATGCCCAAGTAATTTCTGCCCACAGGAACAGGAAGCAGTTGGAGGACTATGTTATGAACTCTGATGCAGACGTATTCATTGGGATTGCTGGGCTCGCCGCTCACCTTCCCGGAGCTGTAGCATCTATGACGACCAAGCCAGTCATAGGAGTTCCACTGAATGCCAAGCTTGGAGGTTTCGATTCATTGCTCTCAATCGTGCAGATGCCACCCGGAGTTCCTGTAGCTTGCGTTGGCATCGATAATGGGAGGAACGCAGCGATTCTCGCTATGCAAATACTGGCCCTCAAAGATCCTTCAATAAAGAAGAAACTGGAGAATTACAGAAAGTCATGGTCAACGAAATAGCTTCTATAATACAGCAGGCAAAACTGCTGAGGAGGGGGAAAGTAAAGAACATCTACACCCTCCCGGATGATAAGTTACTCTTCGAATTTTCTGACAGAGTTTCAGCCTTTGACGTTGTTCTTCCAACACCTATTCCTCGCAAGGGAGAGATTCTCTGCAAATTCGCCCAATACTGGTTTGAAACTCTTGACTCTCCAAATCACATGGTTGCTGTAGTTGGCACAAACAAAATGGTCGTAAAGAAACTGAAGATGATCATGGTCGAATGCATCGTCAGAGGGTATCTGTACGGCAGCCTGTTCGAGAGAGTCAAGAAAGGTATTGTTAAAATTAACGGAGAGCAAATCCTAGCTGCCAAACTCCCAAAGCCGATCTTTGATCCTACGACAAAATCTGAGACTCATGATCTGCCTATAACAGAGAAGGATGCGATTTCTGCAGGGCTTGTTACAACGAATACTTTCAGGCATCTATCTAACAAATCCATAGATCTCTATTTGCAGATGTCAGAAATAGCGTCCAAAGTAGGTTTCATAATTGCGGACATAAAATTCGAGTTTGGAACTGATGAGAAGGGCAACATCCTTCTGGCTGATTCAATTGGTCCAGACGAATTTAGATTATGGCCAAAAGACAGGTACGCTCTTGGCAAAACTCAGGAAGCCTTCGACAAACAATTGGTCAGAGACTGGCTGATCAATGTTGGCTACAAAGACCAGCTTGACAAAGCTACAAAGAAAGACCTTCCTCCTCCACGCCCTCCAAAGCTTCCCAGTGATCTAGTAGCACAGGTTTCACGGAGATATATAGAATCATACGAAAGGATTACAGGGCGGAAGCTCTGACCTAGCTTGAACAAGTGGACTTACAAAGTTGCTGGTATAGATGTCTCTAAGATTAAAAATGTACAGAAGGCAATAGTGGATACATTTTCTCAGACACTAAGTTTCAGGGAAGGTTTCGGCTCTGCCTTTCTAGGTGCCGGGCACTATGCTGGCCTTTTGAGAATCGAGAACAAGAAATTACTTGCGATTCACACCGATAACGTAGGAACGAAGGTTCTCGTTGCGCAGGCAATGAAAAAGTTCGATACCATAGGGATTGACTGCATCGCGATGAATGTAAACGACCTCATTTGCGTTGGAGCTGAACCGTTTGCAATGGTTGACTACATTGCTCTAAAAGAAACTAACGAATCTCTAGTCTCTCAAATTACTAAAGGGCTTGCCGAAGGGGCTAAAAGTGCAAGGGTTGCTATTGTAGGTGGAGAAACTGCGATCCTTCCAGATCTATTGGCTGGAGATAAGAACGCGTTTGATCTTTCTGGAACATGCGTCGGATTCGTCAACGAGGGAAAATTGATTCTTGGACAGCAGCTCAAGAAAGACGATGCTATCATTGGCATCGAAAGTTCGGGGACTCACTCAAACGGGCTCACGCTCGCAAGGAAGGTTCTCCTCTCAAAGCATTCTGTCAATTACAAGATCCCTGGTACGAAATTGAAGATTGGAGAGGAACTACTGAGACCAACCAAGATTTACTGCCGGCAAATACTTTCTCTGATAGAGCAGGGATACAAGATAACAGGCCTTGCCCACATTACAGGGGGAGCATTCACGAAGCTTCAGAGAATATCTCCAAACAATAGTGTTGGTTTCAGTTTAGAGAGTATGCCACGCGCCCCAGAGATATTTTCCCTCATTCAGAGTGAGGGACGCATTTCCAAGAATGAGATGTACAGAACATTCAATATGGGAGTAGGTTTCTGCGTATTTGCTCCCAAGAGTCAAGCCAAGCAATTAGTAAAGGCGTTGTATGATGGGGGATTGCATTCATCAATAATCGGAAGAGTCATAGTGGAGCCAGGTGTTTTTCTCGATAAACAACTGCTCTAGAGAGATGTGTTTCTGGATTTCCAGTAGGTAATACTCCTTCACAATTCTTTATTTGCTGCGGCGATAGATTCGAGCCTGGTGAATCTGCATGGGATTCCCATTAGCCAAAAGTTTCGCATCGTTTCTACTTGTCGTGATGCTGATAGCCGGTTCCTTCTGGATTTATGACATAATGGTCAGTGCAGGGTACGTGGCATGGTGGCAGTGGATAATTCCGATAGCGTTTGCCGGATTAGTATTTGTAGGCGCGATGAAGGCCATTTGGTCGTAGAACACTAAGCACATCCCTGACTTGCATATCCAAAGGGTACTTTTTCAGCATGTTAAGATAGAGCGTAGTCACGGAACTGGCCAACCCTATTGTGAGTAATTGATCGATTTGAAAGGAGATAGACAAAGAAAGCTCAGAGTTCTCGTAACAAGGAAGTTCCCGGGCCTATCAAAGAATTGCTAAGCAAGTTTGACCTGACCCACATCGACAAAAATGAAAATCTCCCGCATTATAGGCTAGAATCTTTGATCAAGGATAAGCATGGGATTCTTTGCTCCATTCCAGACAGGATTGACAAGGAGGTAATTGGCGAAGCCAAATCATTGCGAGTAATCAGCACTTTCAGTGTTGGTTATGATCACATTGATGTGAAGCAAGCAACCGAGAGAGGCATAGCTGTAGGACGCTTGGTCACCATCTTTCATGGTGGGAAGTGACCTCTCCGGGAAAGTCATTGGGATTCTGGGCATGGGAAGGATAGGAAAGGCAGTTGCTAGCAGGGCAAAGTCCTTCAGTATGAATATAATTTATCACAGCAGGCACAAGTTAGCCAACAAAGAAGAGCAATTTCTCGGTGCTCGATATCGCTCGTTTAAGCAGTTGCTAGAAGAATCTGACTTTGTTTCAATCCATCTTCCTCTCACTAAAGAGACTTATCATTTGATTAACGCTGAGAGCATAGATATGATGAAAAGAACTGCATTCCTGATCAATGTTGCAAGAGGGCCTATAGTAGACGAAGATGCTTTGGTTAATGCCCTCCGAGTGGGGAAGATTGCTGGGGCAGGGTTAGACGTTTTTGAAGAAGAACCTCTGCCCGATGACAGCCCCTTACTATCTCTAGACAATGTGCTACTCACACCTCACATTGGGAGCGCTGCCGAGCGAACTAGGCACAAAATGGGAGAGCTGGCTGCAAAAAATCTGGTTGACTTCCTTCTCAACAAGAAACCATCGAACATAGTTAATCCTGAATATTCCAGCACAAAGTAGATGTATGAGGTTCTTTCAATAACGCTGTATGCCAAAGCTAGTAACTTCAGTGGACGAATTCAAGAAATTGATCCCAAGGGCTGATGCCATCAGGGTAGTGGAGCAGGGTGAAAATGTCAAGGTCAAGCTGAGGAGCAAGAAGATGCTCTATACGCTGGTTACAAACAAAGCCAATGCCGATACTATAATTAAAGAATCAAAACTCGAAGTCGAAAAGTTCTAGATTTTGATTACATCTCCGGGGGCAGGAGCCACGGCATCGAAGCCGAGGTTCTCTTTGATATCGGCAGCAAACTTGGTGCAGGACTCCTCCTCTCCATGCACCGTCATGACCTTCGGGCTCCCTTTCACACTTTTCAACATTTCAAAGAGCTCCTTTCTTCCGCTGTGCGATGAGAAATCGAATCTCTTTACCTGCGCCTTGACCTTTCTAGGCTTCCCGCGCACTATTGTGATGCCCTTCTCTAGCAGAGTTCTGCCAGGCGTTCCCGGTATCTGAAAGGCAACTATTGCTATACCATTCCTGTTGTTCGTTGCTATATGCTCATTGTAGAAGACAGATAGCCCTCCGACGAGCATACCCGCTGGAGAAATTATCACGCTTGGGGTTTTTGCCATGCTCTTCCTCTGACCCCAGTTCTCCATCACTTCTATGCCTTCCAGAGTTCTCCTGAACCTCGTTGCGTCTCTCAGATATTCCTGATGTCTCATCAGTATTTCATTGGCCTTCAGCGCCATCCCATCCATGGCAATAGGATATGGAAAGTTAGCAGCCTTGAGCGAACAGGCTATCTCCTGAGCCCTTCCGACAGAGAATGCAGGGACTAGAAGCGTGCCTCCGCCTTCAACTATCTCTCTCGCATATTCAACAAATTCTTTTTCTACCTGCTCTCTGGGAGCATGATCTGTCAGCGAATACGTGCTCTCCGTGATTATCCCATCGAGCTCGCCAAAGTTCGTATCAGCTCCATGCAAAAGCTGAGTCTCCGCTCCATTTATGTCGCCAGTGTAAAGCA
>JACPBJ010000157.1 GCA_016180375.1 Nitrososphaerota archaeon
TTTTTAAAACACCTCTTGAAAATTCCAAGAAAAGGTATGCTTTGCTTGCTTCAGAATTCGCTCGCACCACATCGTCCAAGTAAGATGATAATTGTTTCTCAAAATTTGGTGGTGCGGTAGACATTACTTCCCTTCCTTGCTCTGCGATTTGTTTGTAATAAATAGGTTAGCCATAAGATAAGTAACTTGCCCAGCAAGATCCCAAAAGGCGTTGTCCGAGCCGCAGTAGAATACCTCGCACCTTCGCTTATGGCATTGACCCCTACGACACATAGCAAAAGCATCTGTTTTGGGTTATGAGATAATCGTAGGTCATCCTTCCGTGGATGGGAACAAACGGACTGCTATACTCTCATTGTTTACCATGATCGTGACGAATGGGGTTTTCATGGTAATTCCACCATATATCGTAAAATATTCGATCAAAGCGGCAAAACGTGAAATAAACGAATCCCAGTTCGCAGAATTAGTCGAACCTCTGTGCTCAAACTCCTTGAGTAGACTTCTTTTGAAGGGTTTTAGGCATGTATGGTGGCCGAATCGTCAGCTTGCTCTCTTCAGGCGACGAATTCTTATGAGGTTCTGGAACAAAAGGATGATCGATTGGTATGCAGCAGGCGACATTCAAACATTTAACAAAACGATGTCAGAATGGCAACAATGGCAAGCTCAGGGATATCCAAAGGAAGGAGTTCCTGTTCCCTTGAAACTTGACGATTTTATTGAAGGTTAGAGCAGAGGGTTAGGAAGAGTATTCGAAAAAATGGCTTATGCACAATCAACGCATAAGAACCGTTATGAACAAAGCTTAAAAGGTGTACATTGGAATGGAAGCTAAGGCAAAACAAGAAACATGCATGATCCCCTAAAAAGAGTTGTTCATCTGCCTGATTTGATTCCTAGCCCTGATTTTGATAGAATAAGGTTTCCCGGAGGAGTTATCTGCGAAGTTATACCAAACGGCAGAACGGAAACTGTAAAAAGAGTTGAAACTGTTCTCAGCGGCGAGAGGGCTGGAGTGTTAAGAGAGATGTTCGTAGCTTACTCGGTTAATCAAACACTGCTTGATGTTGCCAGGAGGAGCGATCAGGTTGTAGAGGTCAGAAGCGTTGATTGGAAGAAAAAACACGATGCTGAGAATTACAAGCAGGGTATGTTACTTTTGAAGAAGTTTTCTGGTGATGAAGAGCACATTGGAAACAGGTTGCTTGCCCCTCTAAAATGGATGGAAAAAATAGGAATCGATGTTGGAGACAAGATAATAATCTCCAACCCGATCAGTAACTTCTGTATCCCTCTGGAACTCAGGAAGCAGAATTAGAGCTTACATCTCGCCCATTCCGCCCATCCCACCCATTCCGCCGCCCGGTGGTGGGCTTGGCATCCTAGACTTTCCTGAAGCTATCATGTCGTCGATTCTGAGTAGCATGCTTGCTGATTCTACTGCAGCCTTTATGACCTGCTCCTTGACCTTCAGAGGATCGAATATGTTCTTTGGAGTCAGATCGGCTACAACTCCTGCCAAGGCGTCTACACCTACCGATTTCTTGCCCTCAGCATGCTTCGCCCTGAGCTCGACCTGAGTATCTATTGGGTCCATGCCCGCATTCTCTGCCAAGGTCAGAGGTATTGTTTCTACAGCTTCAGCAAACTTCTGTGCTGCCAATTGCTCCCTTCCTCCGAGCTTATTTGACCATTCTCTGAGCTGGTGAGCAACTTCAGCTTCTGGTGCTCCTCCCCCTGCCAAGATGTAAGGATATTCGATTACGTCCTTGGTCACCATTATGGCATCGTGAACCGATCTCTCGGCTTCGTCAATGACTCTCTGTGAGCCTCCCCTGATTAGTAATGTCACAGCCTTTGGATTCTTGCATCCTTCGACAAAGACCCACTTGTCCTCCTCTATCTTCCTCTCCTCGACTAGCTCTGCTGAGCCTAGATCTTTTGATGTCAGATCTTCAAGATTTGAAGACATTCTTCCTCCAGTTGCCTTTGCAAGTTTGGTCATGTCGCTCTCCTTCACCCTTCTGATGGTAAGAATCCCAGCCTTTGCAAGGAAATGCTGAGCTACATCGTCTATGCCCTTCTGGCAGAAGACTACATTTGCGCCTGTGTTTTCTATTTTGTCGACCATGCTCTTGAGAATTCTGTTCTCCTCCTCTAGGAACTGCTTCATTTGCAACGGATCGTTAATTCTTATTTCGGCGCTGAACTCTGTCTTCTCGATCTCAAAAGCGCTGCTTATTAGGGCTATTTTCGCATTCTTGACGCTCTTTGGCATGCCCGAATGAACGACTTCCTTGTCAATCACTATGCCCTTTACCAGTTGCGTATCTGCCATAGAACCTCCAGGCTTCTTTTCGACCTTGATATTGTCGATATCGACTTTGTAGGTGGTTCCGCTCTTCTCTGCAATCATCAAAGCTGCGTCAACTACCAGTTTTGCCAGATCTGGTGCCTCGTCTGAAACAAGTTTCGTGAGCATGCTTGTAGTTGCTACATTCACGAGCTGTTGCTTATCGGTTGGGTCGATTTTCATTGCGACGTTCTTGAGGATCTCGAGAGCTTGATCCGCAGCCTTGCCATAACCATCAACGATGACTGTTGGATGGACGTCTTTGTCAATAAGCTCCTGAGCCTTTTCCAGCAAAGAACCTGCGAGAACAACGCATGTCGTTGTTCCATCGCCTACCTCGTTGTCAGTAGTCTTGGCAATTTCGACCATCATCTTTGCTGCGGGGTGCTGTACGTCGATTTCCTTGAGCATCGTAGCGCCGTCGTTTGTTATGGTGACATCGCCTAGACTGTCTACAAGCATCTTATCCATGCCTCTTGGACCGAGAGATGTTCTTACAATTTCAGCTATCAGCCTTGCCGCCATTACATTGTTTCTTTGAGCATCTCTGCCCTTTGTCTCACTCGAACCTTCCTTTAAGATGATGATTGGTTGACCTTGGTTGGACATTCTTAATCACTTTTTGTTAGTATCTAATGACTAGCCTTTTTAACTTTTTGTGCCTTGTCATTGGTTGATATTGAGAGATTTATTAGGACATGGAAAAGCCCTACAGGGACAGCAAAGTTTCAAACGTGATGGTATTTGAGAGAACCCGATCGCAAATTCTGGAAGGGCAGGAATGTTCTGATAACAGGCGTCACTGGTTTTGTCGGTTCTTGGGTTGCAGAAATCCTGAGTTCGGAGCGCTTTGGAGCAAAGGTTTGCGGACTGATTAGGAGACAGTCTAACCCTAATCTTACAAATATTGAGCATTTGCTCAGAGAGGGCAGGGTTGAACTAATCCGTGGGGATCTGCATGACACGGGTTCTCTTATGACCGCTATCAGGCAATCGTATGCTGAAGTTGTTTACCATCTGGCTGCTCAGTCCTTTGTTCCTCACAGTTTTGCTTCTCCTGTTGAAACATACACGACTAACTTGCTTGGGACGGTAAATGTGCTAGAGGCTCTTCGCCATGTAGACAAAAACATAAACATGCTATTCGCGGGAAGTAGTGAGGAATACGGCCTAGTAATTGCAAATGATGCACATTACAAGAGGATGCTCAAAAGATATGGTGTAATTCTTCCCCCTCCAAACTTCGATAGCAAGGGCAAGGCAATTCCCGAACTTCCAATAAAGGAAACCAATCCTCTAAGAACTGTTGGGACGTCTCCTTACGGCTCATCGAAGAGGCTTGCAGAGGATGTTTGCAGAACCTATGTTTCTTGCTATAATTTGAGCGTGCACATAACCAGAGCATTCAACCACACTGGGCCAAGAAGAGGAAGAGAGTTTGTTACAAGCGAGGTTACTCGGCAGGTTGTTGAGGGTATAAAACTCGGCAGGAAGGAAATAATGTTAGGGAATTTACAATCAGTTAGGGATTTCAGCGATGTCAGGGATGTAGTGCTTGGATACATGCTTGCAATTGAAAAGGGCAAGCCCGGAGAGGTTTACAATCTCTGCAGTGGCAGAGGGATGAGTATTGCTGAACTTGTTGAACTCACTATGTCAATAGCCAAGCGTAAAGGGTTGAAGAGGAAATTGCCTGTCAAATTAGATGAATCAAGACTTAGACCGACTGACTTGCCTATACTGATTGGAGATTATTCAAAAGCCAA
>JACPBJ010000158.1 GCA_016180375.1 Nitrososphaerota archaeon
AGAAGAGGGAAGATAATTCAGCTAAAGGAGATCGTCGATGAAGCTTTAACAGATACCCCATCTGTTGAGAGCGTCGTAGTGTACAAAAGAATCGGGAGAGATATCCCTATGAAGGAAGGTAGGGATTTTTGGTGGCATGATTTGATGGCAGGTGCAAAGTCATACGCTACTCCCGAACCTTTGGAATCGAGTCATCCTCTCTATATCCTCTATACTTCCGGTACGACGGGAAAACCGAAGGGCGCAGTTCATAGCACGGGCGGCTACCTTACCTATGTCCATGCCACGACAAAATGGGTCTTCGATGCAAGGGAGGATGACATATACTGGTGCACAGCAGATATCGGCTGGGTAACAGGCCACAGCTACGTTATCTTTGGTCCGTTAAGCCATGGACTTACGATGGTGATGTATGAAGGCGCACCTGACTATCCCGCTCCCGATCGTTGGTGGAAGATTATCGAGAGGTATGGAGTTACGGTATTCTACACAACTCCAACCGCAATAAGAGCTCTGATGAAGTTTGGTGACGATCTGCCGAGAAAGCACAACTTCGGTTCGTTGAGAATACTCGGCACGGTAGGAGAGCCGATCAACCCTGCAGCATGGCACTGGTACTATGATGTGATAGGTCAGGGTAAATGTCCTATAGTGGACACTTGGTGGCAGACTGAAACTGGAGGAATTCTAATTTCTCCAACCCCAAACTTGGGGATCTTGCCCCTAAAGCCTGGTTCAGCCACTCTGCCATTGCCAGGAATAGAGCCAGATATTGTTGACGAAAAGGGTAACCCATTACCCTATGGCCAGAAGGGTTTCCTTGTGATCAAGAAACCGTGGCCAGGCATGTTCATGACGCTCTACAATGATGATGAGCGATACAAGCAGGTGTACTGGAGCAGGTTCCCTGAGTTCTATTATTCGGGCGATTACGCTCTGAGAGACCAAGATGGATATTTCTGGCTCCTTGGGAGAGCGGATGAAGTTTTGAAGGTTGCAGGGCACCGGCTCGGCACAATTGAAATTGAGGATGCATTTGTAGCTCACCACGCGGTCGCGGAAGCAGCAGTTGCGGGAAGGCCAGATGCGGTGAAAGGAGAAGCGATAGTTGCGTTCGTTACTCTGAAGAATGGCTTTTCACCATCAAAGCAGCTTCGTGATGAGTTAAGAGAGCATGTCAGGAAGACGATTGGACCTATTGCTACGCCTGATGAAATTCACTTTGTCAGTCTCCTTAGGCGACATAACAACGCTTGAAGACGGAGCGTCAATCGAGGAAGTCAAAAGGGCTATAGAGGAATTCACCGAAACCTTAAGGGTAAAATAACATTGTCCCAACAGAAACCCAAGACACAAGCCGCAACTGAGCTGATGAGTAAAGGCGCAATACTGCTTAGAGAGACCTGTCCTAGGTGTGGAGGCCTTCAGCTCAAGTACAAAGGAAGGGTATTGTGTGTAAACGAGGACGATCTTTCCGAAGCGACTAAGATAGAAAGTGTTGCAGCGACTGATACTCTTGGAAACCTGCGTGAACTTATTATCGGCAAGGTACAGGAAGCCAGTTCGATGTTAGCAGCTGAAAGAGACCTCGATAGGCAGATCAAGCTGGCTGATTTACTTCGAAAGTACGTAGAACTTCTGAAGGAAACAAAAGAAGAGAAAAAGGAAGAGCCGAAAATTTCGAAATAGGTTTATATCTAATCAGAATAACAAAAGGTAAAGATAGGTTGCATGCCTGATGATTTTGTAAAGGTTGCAAAGGTCTCGGAAATTGCTGATGCCACTCTAAAAACAGTTAGTGTCAAGGACGGGGATGTTACAATTGCAAATGTCGATGGCAAATACTATGCAATTGGGGCCATATGCAAACATGCTGAGTGGGACCTTTCAGAGGGCTATATTGAAAGCGATTCTATAGTCTGTGCAGGGCATGGTGCAAAGTGGAACTTACAAACTGGAGAGGCGGAATTTCACGAGCCTCTCGACCCAGAGCCTCTCTATGATGTTAAGATAGTGGGAGACGATATCTATCTCAGGAAGAGAAGCTAAAACAATTTTGCATTCCTTTCTGTAAGGACAGTAACGCCTGGCAACTCCTCTCCTCCAATGTATTCCAGCGATGCTCCTCCTCCAGTAGAGATGTGCGTAACTTCTCTTTCGGAAATATCGGCCACTTTGAGTGCTGCAATAGAATCTCCTCCTCCAACTATAGTTGTAGCTCCCCTATGGAAGGCTAGTGCCAAACTCTTTGCAACATCTATTGTTCCGTGAGAGAACTGCTCCTTTTCAAATAGACCCATGGGGCCATTCCAGAAGGCGGTCTTGGTACCATTTGCAATTTCCTTTGAATACCTCCTTGCTGTATCTCTGCCGATATCGAAACCTTTCAAACCCTTTGGAATTTCTCCGGAAACTAGCCGTATTCCCGCTACATCATCAGCGCTCGTGGAAACTATATGGTCTGTAGGCAAAATAATTCTGTGGCCCTGCTTGGAAAGAACTTCAGCAGCCCAAGACATTGATTCATTCTCAACCAAAGAATCGCCAACTGATACCCCTTTTGAAGCCAAGAAGGTGTAGGCTACGCAACCTCCAACTAAGACCTTGTCTGCTCTGTCGATCAGGTGTCTTAGAGCGCCAAGTTTGTCCTTAATTTTCACGCCTCCAACAATGACTGTAAAAGGCCTGTCAGGGCCGTCCCTAATTTTTGTCAGATGTTCAAGCTCTTGGTTAACGAGAAAGCCAGATAGCTTGTACTTGAAGTGCATCGCCATGCCATATGTAGAGGCATGCCTTCTATGGGAGGTGCCGAATGCGTCGTTTACATAAACATCGGCAAGAGAAGCGAGCTGAGCAGAGAATTTCTCATCGCAAGCCTCTTCTCCCGCATAAAACCTTAGGTTCTCCAGCAACAGCACATCTCCGTTATTCATCTTACTGATTGCTTGAGATACTTTGTCTCCAATACAATCGTCTACAAAGTGAATATTCGCCCTTACAACTTCAGAAAGCCTAGACGCAACTGGTTTTAGGGAATATTTAGGATCGGATTTGCCCTTTGGTCTACCAAGATGCGAAGCTATTATAACTTTCGACTTTCTTGCCGTTAGGTATTCTACCGTAGCCAGGGCCCTCCTAATCCTGTAGTCCTCTCCAACTACCCCATTGTCTATTGGCACATTGAAGTGCGTAATAGCTGTCAGGAAGATCGGATATCGTCATCTTGTTGGTGTGTGTCATCGCTATTGTCTCCATGTATCTTCCGGCCACTGTTCCCGATTTAGGTCAGATTCTAAACTCTTTTATGCTTTTTTTATGGGGACACAACATCCGTAGCGTTCAATTAATGGAGTATCTGATGCAACAAGATGGTCTTTGACAGACTCTTTGATCTACTGCAGGAGCGAAAGGGAAGTTCTGCAGTCCCTTAACAGGCATGTAGACCTTTCTCTAGATGCGACTAAGCATCTTGAGATAATGCTTCACAGGCTCAAGAGCCATTGATGGTTAACAAAAGATCGCTTGTGTGGATTCTTGGGAGCTGGGTTCTTGTTACTCTGCTACGCCTAATGCTTGGCTATGTTCTTGGAATGGTCTTCCTGTAAGTCGCACGCCCGCACACGCATGACTCCCCTCCCCCATGTATAATGGGAAATAGCACGCCCCTGCACAAAAGTTACGGAGGGGGTTGCAATATAAAGCAAGCATAGTAAATGAGTAGAATACTACTAGAGTTTGTTAGTAAGAGCTGTTATGCGTGCTCCCTGCACACACTAGACGGGGGGAGTCGCATGAAGTATTGTTTTAATGGCAGCTATGATGAGGTGAGCAGTTTTTGTGTATGCAATATAAAGCAAGAAATCTAAGCAGTGCTTTTGACAGGCTCGGTTGATGGGAGAGCATTTACCCTCTTGTTCACCTCATCTGCCATGAAGTGCCCAGATAGAGCAACCTCAACCTTCTTGACTCCGGGTAACCCTGATATCTTGCTCTTTACTTCCGTTGCGAGTTGTAATGCAAATATTGGAGGGCAATACGGCGCTGTCAGATGGAATGCAACCTTCACATTAACATCAGCGATTATGAGATCGTCAATTAACTCCAATTCTGTAATGGACATGCCCAGTTCTGGATCTATTATCGTATCAAGAACTTTCATAATGTCATCTTGGGAAACCATATTTCTCTAATATATTGTAAAATTCTTAATATTTAATTCTATCTGAATGGACAACAAAACATATATCCTATCGAATATTCGACAAAGATTCAGAAAAAAGGATGCTAGGCTTGACAAACAGCGATGAGTCTTCTGCTCCAAAGCCAGACAAGACACTAGATGCAATTGGGCTCATGTGCCCAGAGCCTATATTCAGGACAAGAATCGATATTGACAAGATGGTCGCGGGGCAGGTTCTCGAGGTGCTCGCCGATGATCCTGCCGCCGAGGATGATATAAAATCTTGGATAAAAAAGTCGGATAATCAACTAATTTTGGTAGAAAAGCAGGGATATACATTTAGATTTCTAATTAGGAAAGTTAAATAACTGAAGATTAAGATTTGGGAAAATTCTGGAGTAATTTGAAAGATGAAGTCCGAAGTCGTCGTAAGGATTGCGGGAGCCGCTGGTGACGGCATAGCATCTACGGGAGAGAGTTTTGCCCGTATAGCATCTCGCAGCGGTCTGCACATCTTTGCGTACAACAGCTACCAGTCCGTCATCAGAGGAGGCTCAGTATGGTTGCAGGTAAGGGCAGGCGACAGGAAAGTATACAGTCAGGGGGACATTGTTGACTTTCTCATAGCGCTCAACCAAGATGAAGTGAACAGGCACGCTCCGCTCATGTCTGATGTTGCAGGGATTCTCTACAACAGCGACAGGATGAAGATTCCTGATGGTGAAGTCAAGCCTGGCGTAAAGCTGTACCCTCTTCCTGTAAAGGAGATGACAGCGAAATATGGGTCAAATCCTGTCATGCAGAATACGGTTGCTCTTGGCGCCCTGACCAGAATGCTAGACATGAATTTCGATGTTGTGATTTCAGTCATCAAGGATACCTTTGGCGACAAGAACAAGGCCATAGTAGATGCTAACATTGGCGTAGCGCGCGGGGGGTATGACTATGCAGGCAGTAAATGGGGCAGTGCTGATTTCAAGCTGAAGTTTGATTATGCGAAGAGGAGGCCTGTAATGACCGGCAACCAAGCGATTGCCATGGGTGCGGTTGCCGCAGGTTGCAAGTTCTATGCTGCTTACCCGATGACTCCTGCCTCGTCGATACTGCACTGGATGGCTGCGCACAGCGATAAGTGTGGCGTAGTTGTCAAGCAAGCAGAAGACGAAATTGCAGTTCTGAACATGGCGATAGGTGCAGGTTTTGCAGGCGCTAGGGCCATGTGCGCGACTTCTGGAGGAGGCTTCGCGCTCATGACGGAAGCTGTTGGCCTTGCAGGAATGACGGAAACTCCAGTAGTCATTGTAACTTCTCAGAGAGGAGGACCTTCTACAGGACTTCCAACAAAGACAGAGCAAGGTGATCTCTTCCAAGTTTTTGGTGCCTCGCAGGGCGACTTTCCGAAGATCATTATTGCCCCTTCAACGGTTGAAGACTGCTACTACGCCACCGCCGAGGCTTTCAACCTTGCAGAGAAGTATCAGCTTCCTGTCATAATAATGAGCGATCTCTACCTATCAGAGCACATGGAGACAATTTCGAACATCAATTTCAAGGTGGCAATTGACAGAGGGCTAATGGCTAACAACGGAGGCGATGGTCAGCAATTCAAGAGGTATGCTTTCACGGAGACAGGCGTATCTCCAAGATCGCTCCCCGGCATGGAAGGTATGATCCATGTTGCTGCAAGCGATGAACATGATGAAACCGGCGTATTGATCAGCGATGTATTCACGGATGAAGAATTGCGTGTGAAAATCATGAACAAAAGGATGAGGAAGATGGAATTTGTGCTGAAGGAATTACCTGCCCCCACTCTGTACGGGCCTGCTAATGCGGATATTACGCTGATTGGTTGGGGCTCAACTTACAGCGTGTTAAGAGAAACTGTTGAAACTCTTGCTGAAGACGATATAACTGCAAATCACCTGCAGATAAGGTACCTTTGGCCTTTCCATGGCGATGCCGTGACAAAATTACTCGCAAAATCGAAAAGAATTCTGGATGTTGAAGGCAACTATTCAGGGCAGCTTGCAAGGCTGATCAGGATGGAAACTGGTGTCAAGATTGAAAATAAACTTCTGAAGTACGATGGAGAGCCGTTCTATCCCAATCAGGTAGTGAAGAAAGCTAAGGAGCTGGTAACAAGTGGCTGATCTGACTCTCTACAAATCAGAAACAAAGGCAACATGGTGCCCCGGCTGCGGAGACTTTGCAGTTCTTAGAGGAGTGCAGACGGCATTGGCAACTCTGGAGATAAATCCGAAGGATGTCGTAGTAGTTTCTGGAATAGGGTGCTCGTCAAACCTTCCCGGCTTCATAAAGAGCTACGGCTTCCACGGAATACACGGCAGAGCTCTACCAGTGGCCTCTGGCGTGAAACTTACCAACCCTGATCTAAAGGTCATGGTAACGGGAGGAGATGGTGATGGCTACGGAATTGGATTAGGGCATTTTGTGCATTCTATGAGAAGAAATCTGGACATCAATTACATTGTGATGAACAATCAGATCTACGGTCTTACAACCGGGCAAGCCTCTCCAACTACAGAGAAGACTCAGCGAACAAAGTCAACTCCGAAGGGAGTGATAGAGGTTCCAATCAATCCAATATCGCTGGCGCTGGTATCGGGAGCGACCTTCGTTGCAAGAGCATTCTCGGGCGATGCAGACCATCTTGTAAAGATGGTAGAGCTAGGGCTAAAGCACAAAGGGTTCTCTCTGGTTGATGTGTTGAGCCCATGCGTAACCTACAACAAGCACAATACTTACCAGTGGTTCAGGGAGCGCGTCTACAAGCTTGAAGATAATGGTCACAATCCAAAGAATTTAGATGAAGCGATAAAGAAGTCATTCGAATGGGATGTTAAGATACCCATTGGAGTTTTCTTCGAAACAGAAAGACCTACTTATGAGGAAGAGGAGCCCGGGCTGAAGAAAGGCCCTATAGTTTCGCAGACTCTGGGGATTGATGAAGAACTAGGAAAAGAACTGCTAAGAGAGCTAGAATAGGGCTTAGCTTTTTTAGCACGTCTTGGCAACATGACAGAGCAGTGCAAATAGACAGGGCTCATGTTCTTT
>JACPBJ010000159.1 GCA_016180375.1 Nitrososphaerota archaeon
CCCATTTTCTGTAGTTTCGACAAGTCATCTCTCAACTTGCATGCCTCTCTCGTACAAATACCTGTAAAAGCACCGGGGAAGAATGCTATGACGGTCTTTTTCTCCATGAATTCTGAAAGTTTCCTTTGCTTCCGCTCAGTATCGTATAGTGTAAAATCAGGTGCCTTCTGTCCAACTTCGACTTTAGCCATGTTCTTTTTGCTCTTTCGACATGCTAAAAACTTTATCGAATTTTGAGTTCTGTTAGCTGACTAGCTACTAGAAGATCATAATTTCGCAGATACCTTTTTAACACGTTGTAGCTCTCTCGCCCAACTGGCGACCGTGGTAATCGAAGCAACGCAAGTAATTCGTAACTTCGCGATTATAATGATTACCGCTTCTGTCATGGCCTTGGTTTCTTATAGACTAAAGTAGCCCATGCTAATCGGTTATGTTGCTGCAGGAATAATAATAGGCCCTTATACACCGCCAATTAGCTTTGTTTCACATCCCGAAATTCTGAACCTCCTTGCGGAGATAGGGATAGTACTCCTGTTATTTGTGGTGGGCCTTGAATATCCTATAGCTAAGCTCCGTTCAGTTGGGAGAAAGGCTCTCATCATAGCATTATCTGAAGCTCTTGTTACTTTTGCAATTGGCTATTTCGTCGGGCAGATAATGGGGCTGAAAATGTTCGATAGCCTCTTCCTAGCTCTATCGATCTCGGTAACGAGCACGGTAATTGTCATGCGTGTCCTCGAAGAACTTAAGATGCTAAATAATGAGGCGTCATATCTTATACTCGGCGTTGCAGTAATTGAGGATATCGTCATAATCTCTATGCTGGCAATATTGCAATCAGTCGCTTCAACCGGTTATCTTTCGGTGCAAGAAGTTGTATTGTCAGTCGGCTCGGTTCTTATATTCGTCGCCGGAGCACTCTTTATAGGCTCAAAGACGGTGCCCAAATTCGTTGATCTGATAGGCCGGACAAATCACCATGATGTGGTCGTTGTTGTCATTTTGGGCGTTGCATTCAGTCTTTCATTTATTGCAAGCCAGCTCGGAATATCCGTCGCAGTTGGGGCCTTCTTTGCAGGGGTACTGGTAGCAGAATCGAAGACTCACACCATAGCTAAAGTCTTGGCTACCCCGTTGAAAGACATGTTTGCAGCGTTGTTCTTTGTTTCCACTGGTGCTCTTATGGACGTTACTCTGCTACCGCTCTTCATAGTCCCCGCACTTATTCTTATAGCAACGTCATTTGCAGCAAAATTTCTAAGTGTGTACTTCTCTGCAAAGATTCAGAGGTTTTCCAAAAATACATCAATGAGGGCTGGTTTTGGTCTTTCAGCCTCGGGCGGTGAGCTCGCACTTGTAACAGCAAAAGGTGGCATCGATGTTGGAGCTACAAGTTCGTTTATTCTGCCCATGGTCGGAGCGATGACAATAATTACAACATTCCTCTCTCCATATGTCATCAAGATGGGTTGGCAGCTTACCAACCCGCCAGTTCAACAAAAAGAAGGTGATTCGGGTAAGCCCTCTTAACATTTGAGTTGGCCTTAAATACAAATGGAGATGCAGGTGCGAAGTAATGATATTCGTAATATTGGCCAAGTTCAGGAGGAAGCCAAGGAAGGAAGATGTCCGCAGAACCCCAGAAATTCTGACGAAAAATGGTGCTAAGCAGACTCTAGCAGCGTTTTGGACATTCGGAAGATACGATGCTGTATTGGCGTTTGAGGCAGACAGTGAGGATACGGCGATGAAGATAGCGCTGGAGTTCTCCGATCTGGCCTCTACAGAGACGCTGATAGCGGTTCCAAGAGAAGAAGCATTGCAGCTTCTTGACTAAAGCTAGCGTTCTATGCGTTAGCTTTCATTCTAAATACACTGTATCGTAGTTTTCCTTGCGGGGTATGATGCAGAGGAATTCAGCGTCTTCTTTACTGTTGTTTTTGTACCAATGTATAGTTCCAGCAGGGATGAACAATGCATCGCCAGTCTTGACCTTGTGCTGTTTGTCGCCTATGCCAACGCTGTAATTTCCCTTGATAGCGTACTGTTCGTGCTCGATTTCCGGATGATAATGCTTCGGTATGCTTCCTCCGGGCTTTATCCTGAACTTCCTTAGCTCGAAGTTTGGTGCTCCATCGTTCCTATCAATTAGCCATTGCAGCTCAGCATCTATGGCATTCTTTGCAGGTTCTGCCTTCACCTTCCCGCTGCTCTTTAACATGAAGATAAAATGAATAGAGGCTCTATTAAACAGTCATTTTTTTGCAAGGAATTGATTCTTAGAATCTCCTATGCTATAGCCCCTCGATCTAAACTCTTTCAGCAAAAGCTTCCACAAGGTCGTATCCATTGAGCAAATTTCTTTGAGATCGTTCCAGCTGATCTTTTCTCCTCGCATAAGGCTTGGCTCCAATTTCGATGCGAGAGCTTTTGCCTTTTGCTTGTACAGATCAATCTGACTCCAGTCTGTAGGTTTGTATTCAGTTTTTCTTTTACAGCTCTCCATCTTCCCAAGCCTGCATCCTCTTGTTGTACTCTTTCCTCGAATATACTGCTCTAGCAGGAACTCCAACGACAACGGTATTTGAGGGGACATCCTTTGTAACCACGGCTCCCATTGCAACTACGCTATTCTTTCCCACTTTAACTCCAGCTTTTATCACAGACTTTCCTCCAATTATAGCGCCATCCTCTATGACAACTCCGATTAGCCTCTTTGATGGAGGGTAAGGATCGTTTGTCAAAACAGCAGCAGGGCCGATGAAAACTTTTTTTCCGATTCTTGATTTTGGAGCAAGATACACTAGACCTTCTATTCTTGTGTCATTTCCAATTCGAACATCATAATCCACATGGGTGAGAGAACCTATCATCACATTGTTGCCAATTACGCTATTGCTTCCTACATAGGCGAAATTCCATATCTTGACATTCTTCCCCAGTTTCACGTTTTCTCCTATGAAATTAATGGGCTTCTTTGGCACAGGCCTTCCTTGGGATAATTCTATTTAAAGAAATTAAATATGAAATGGCTTTGCAGATTTCAACACAGCTTCAGGAATCTTTTGCTTCCATTTCTGCAGAAATTCCATTTCCTCTTTTTCTTTCCTCATTTCATCCGGTAACATTATCGGGATTTCATCCATAATGGGAAAATATCTGGAGCATTTGGGGCAGACAAGGACTCCCTGCCTTATGGTCTCGTTATCAGCAAGAAATTCGTAAAGGTCGAGAGGATGGTATCTGTCAAGAGGACACGCTAATATTTCAAGAACTCTTCTTTTCATACGCATCACATATTCAGGTAAATAGGAACTCCTTTTTCGCTTGACGCAAGCGCAGCCTCTGCAATCTTAGTAGTATTAACGCCGTCTTTGCCCGTTACTAGAGGCTGCTTCTTCTGCTCCACCGCTTCCAGAAAACTCTTGTACTCTATCATCAGAGGCTCCTGCCACTGCCTTCTGGGTATCTGCGTCCCTTCACTGTCATCGAGCCTTATCTCCTGCGTAATGTAATCCGCAGTTACCGTGCCTGACGTACATACCGTGACCAGTTCCCTGACTCTCTTCGGGGTAACCCAGTTCGAAACTATGAAAGCTGTCCTCTGGCCGTCGAAGCCAAGGATTATGGCAGCAAAATCCTCATGCTGACTAATCACTTTTCCAGTCCTTGCAAACACTATGCTCGGCTCCCTGTCAAATAGCCATCTTGCAGTATCGATGTCGTGAACAGAAGTATCAAGCACGACTCCAACATCTCTTATGCTCCCAGCCCACCTGTTTTCTCTATGGAACTCTAGCAGAAGAGGATCGCCAAGAATCTTGTCCTGTATTATTTTCTTAAGTTCAGAAATTGCAGGGTTGAACCTTTCTATGAACCCTATTGTGAGAGGAACCTTCTTGTCCGATGCTAAGCGCACTAACTCTTCTCCATCCTTTGACGCGTATGTTAACGGCTTTTCCACTAATGTAGCAACGCCAGATTCAATTGTTTTCTTTGCAATTTGGAAGTGCGTTACGGTTGGGGTGCATATTGAAACTGTGTCAACATCTTCATGTTTCAGAAGATCATCAACACTAGCATCGCTGATTTCATTGCAGAGCATGCCTCCAAGGATGGTTTCTGGTTAGCTTTTGGAAATTCAATTTGATTCGCACACTAGATTCGCTCTTAACATTAGCACGGACTGATTCCTATAATTCTTTGACGCCTTTTCAAGAGAAACGAAATCCTCTTTTGAGCATGCAACTACAAGATTCGTCTTTTCGTCTGAAAGTATTGGTAATTGAATAACCCCAGATCCTTTTTCATAGGATGGAGGAGAGATCACATCTCCAACATAATCACTTAACCTTTCTATAAGCAGATCATAAATCCGCAACTTCTCTCCTCTGATTTCAAATTTGTCAAGGATCCATGAAATCGAGATGCTTGTTTTGCTTGCCTTCAGCGTTTTCCTCTTCATCAAATCCTTCAACTCATCGGTAAGGTATCTGACATAGCCTTCAATCGCCCTGTGAGCTCCAGAAACCAAATACAACAAAGGCTCGCCAGTTTCAAGAGAATTAGAAATCACCCTAAGGTCAAAGAGCCCATCCGCAAGGTCATCAAGATAGACATCGTTATTCTTCAACGTCTTTGCAAGTTCCTTCCTTTCTTCCACATCGGCAACTGCCCTTGCCACTTCCAACTCCGAAGATGCCGGTGAGTATTTCATTATAGTTTCTTTGCTAAAGTGCAATTCTGACAATACAATTGGGAGAATGTGGGGAGACTTTATGCCAGCGTTCTTCATCATCGCTATGACTTTCTTGGGTTCCTTTAGCGAATTACTTCCTGCAGAAACTGCTGATGATGTTCGTGGAGAAAGAGGGGCAAACACATACGTAAAATCTTCATCAGGTTTTAATCCGCTTGCTCGCTCAATGACTTCAAAATTTTCAGAGTTGCCTCCTACGCCAAGAGGCAGATGGTAGAAGAGCATTGAACCCTTCGAGATGTTCTTTGATATGCTAATCAGTCTTGACGAGATTTCGCTCTTTGCAGAGTCATCAAACTTCCTTATCTTCGGAGCGAAGAATATGGCATTGGCGTTTGCAATGGATTCTTCCATCGATTTTATTCCCAGCAAAGGCTCCTCTTCGACAAGTTCCCTTGCTGATTTGTAGCTCTTTGCTGTTCCCTGCGTGAACTCTATCGCCTGCTGCAGATTTTCATCGATTATTATGGTGGGAACCTTGTTTGTGACTAGGGAGGAGGCTATCTGATAGCCCTCTGTGCTTAAACCGTAGACGACTGCTGACTCTGCCAATTGCTCTGGCAGGGCGATATTGCGCTAAACTAAAAACACTTGCCCTTCTTCTGTGCAAATGTACCCCTCCCTCCCGTATACAAATTCAGATTTATGTAAGAAAACTTAAAGTTGAAATAAAGGATGAAGAGGCGTCGTTGCTAAGCCTCGGTAACTCAGCCCGGTCTAGAGTGCAGATCCAAAAGATCGCCCAGTTGCCTTGTAAGCAAGATGTCGAGGGTTCAAATCCCTCCCGCGGCTACCTGAACATCCATCCTTCCGTTGAGGCGGTATGGAAAGCGATCACTGAAATTAAGCTGACCAAACCGGTTATGAGAAGGAATATATGGAATCCCTGATATTCGACAATTGACGAAGAAAAAACCCGAACATGTTAGGTAATTATTTATACTAGGAATTGGCTACGAAGGCAGTCGCTGGAAAGAAGGGTATTAAGGCTAGGACCCACGGAGACCTTTGGGAATTTGTCATCAAGCTAGATAAGGAGCATCCAGATCTCGGACTCGCCCATGATTTCTACGATGCCAACCATCTGCGCTCAAACTTCTATGAGGATGAACTTAGGCCTGAAGCGGTTCCGATGGGTGCCCAAGCGGTGCGAGCATTCGTGAAGAAGATGGGGCAGCTATAGTATTTAGCGATGTCAAGGCGTTTCATGGTTAGCTTTACTATCTTCTTCGCTATATCGCCAGTAGATAAGACTAAGAGACGGCGGAACGTCCATCGATTAATTTACTTTTCTTCACTCTCCATATTACAACCACTAAAGAGGTCATAACTATCACAATGAGAAGGATAAATCTGATGTCAACTCCTTCCGATACTGAACTTTTTTCAGGGTTCTTAGGAGAAACAGGCAAAGCCTCGCGCAAGGCTAGTGTAGTGATGAATCCTGAAACAGGCATACCCCATCTTTCAGGATGGCCTCCAGTCGAGATCAACAACTGTTGCCTTCCAATGGCGTTTGCCGCAATTATTGGGCCTATAGCTATGGGTGAGCCGATTATCCTCTTGAACAGAAGCTTGCCCGTTTCTGCCTCTATGGCATAGAAATTCTTGTCAACTCCACCGGCGTAAAGTACCCCACCACTAGCTAGCAATCCTCCGGTATATCCTTCATTGTCCATCGAGAAATTCCAAACAATTTTGCCCGAACCCGCGTCCAAGGCATAAATGGTCGCATTCTTAGGCATAACATATGGCGACTGGGGAAAAATCGCTCCGAAAGAATCAAGCTTTCCGGGTTCTACGGGATTGGGTTTGATCTGGTCACAAAAGTTGTAAGTTGCCACAAAGACCTTATCATAAGCCAGAGCCATGTCCGAAGAAATTGCACCTGTAATGCCTGGACACTGCCAGTACGCTTCATGCGAAGGCGCGTTTGCAAAAGGAAGTTGAATATCTGCATTTCCTGTCAGGGGGTACAACGAATTTGGAGTGCTAAGATACATTACAGAAGGAGGTTTGAATACCCAAATTGCTTTCCCAGTCGCCGCATCCAGAGCATGAACCAGACCATTTCCACATGCCTTGTATACAACCTTCTTTTCAATTCCTCCAATTCTAGTCCTGCCAAGAATTACGTTCCAGTCACAACCGAGGCCACTGACATCATGCGGGATTGACTGAAAATACCAGATCAGTTCCCCTGATATGGCAGCAAGGGCGAGTATGGTGGAGGAGAATAGATTGGGTCCTGGGCGATATGTCGCATTCCATTTTGGCGCTGGTGATGAGGTTGTCACATATACTATGCCCGTCTCTTCATCGATGGCCCACTGTCCAGATCCAGCCCCAACCCCGACGCCGCGAGCATTTCCCCAATCGCCCTCAAGAGGTTCAATGTTGCCTTTTCCCTTCCAACTAAGAGACCATTTTGGATCGCCTCCTGCAGGGGGCATGAGGAAGAATCGCCAAAGGAGCTTCCCAGTTCTCAGGTCAAGGCCGGCAATGAAACCTCGGCCCGAATCTACGCGGCCACTTACTCCAACGCCCGTAATAAGTACCTGCCCTTCCGTGTAGAATACTGGTCCATAAAGCATCTGT
>JACPBJ010000160.1 GCA_016180375.1 Nitrososphaerota archaeon
CGGCAAAAGGAGCCTGCGACGCTCCCCTGTCGAAGGTGTATAATCCACTAATCGTTTCGGCCTGATCAACTACTCCAATGTCAACAATCGAATTATCAGCTTTCCTGAAATAAACATGGTTCGCGGTGTACCCAGATCCAGTGGAAGTGCAGATCATCACTTTTACATTAGTTGATGCTGCCGCAATTTCTGCACCAGTCCCCCTGAAGATCGTCTTTTCATTCCACTTATCGACTTTAGTCTGCCCACCCATAGATTCCCCAAGTGTAAATTCGCTCAAGGAAAGACCTCCCAGAAGCCCATATTCACCAAGCAGTCGTTAGTTCCGCCTGGCGTTGATCCTAGGTAGAATGCGGCACATTTGGTAGGTGTTACAGATTCATTGGCGAAGGTTATCGTATCCTTGGTTACTGTTACCACGTTGCTCGGATCATTCACCTTCACAATTTCCTTCGTAAAGGAAATAAGATCCGTAGTAACCTTGCGGATATAGCTGTTCTGTAATTTGTCTATGCCCTTCCTGAGAAGCTTATCGACCTTCCTTCTTAGATCATCAATATCATCCGCAACGTCTTTTTCTCTGCGAAGGCTCATTTTTTTACCATCCTGAGGTGTAATCCATTGTCAGGCTAGAGCCTGTCAAGAACGTAAAAGCTGCAAAGGATGTTGGGGATACGGCACGGGCATACAGATTACCGCCTGAAACTGCATCGAATATTCCCATCTCTCTTATTGTCGATCCAACAGCAGGAGAGGTTGAAGGGAAAAATGTGGTTAATCTTGCATCGGTTCCAGATCTTCTTTTATCGTCTATGGCTCTGCGATCAACCTGAGCTCCGAGAGTAGTATTGCCTGCAGCTGGAGCTGTAGAATCTGTTCCAATACCGCAATGCGTGAAGCCACTAGGAGCTAAATTTACAATATAATCGATAACCTTCTGCTTACCAACATCAACAATTAGATTCCAGCCATGGCCCTCCTTGATCAAGATCCCTTCTCTGGCTAGGAACTTGCGTCCATCCTTGGATCCAAGCATTGCCATATACTTCAGAGATTCATCGAAAGTCGGAACCTTCTTTGCATCCCAGAGATAGACATCTACCTTCCCCTGTATGCTGATCCTATTTTCGATAATTTTTCTAAACAAAGACTACCCCTTCCACTTCCACGCCTTTCGCTGGAACCCCTTCTTCCATATCAAACGCCATTCTCGTAATTTCAAAGAGATCATCCAGGCCGAGCTTTGAATTCACCACACGAACACTTTGTCCTATGAGCATCATTGTGTCTGGCGGATAGATCGTGCATGTGAAAGTCCGTTTTAGCTTCCCAGATACACCGATCAGGTTATTGACAAGGTTCTCCATAGTTTTCCTTTCAGTGATTGAAGGATCAGAAATCACCGTTTCCCTGACATTGTAAGCGGTCTTGCTAGCTTCATCATCTCCAATAGAGAGCAAGCGGGTAGCCGAGTAGGTTCTGAAGGCATAGGAATAGGTGCTGCCAACAACCGACCACGTTATGCCATCCGAGCTGGTAGCTCTTGTTGAAGTTGCAGAACTATCTCTGTACCATCTGAAAGTATTTCCAGAGCTTCCCTTTTTGTACAGAATTAGCCAGACCGCTTTTGAAGTGTTGATCTTATCTGCGCCAACATCAGCAATATACCATCCTGTAGCACCAATTTGGGTTAGTGGAACTTTGAATACCTTGATAAGAGATCCGCCTTGGGGGGTATTGCTGTTATCCTCTCGAATCTCCCCTTCAAGATCTACGCCAGGAGATCCCGTTTTATCGATATAGACTGCGACATAGGCCATCCTTAGCTCCTTTGGAGATAACTTCTGCGCTCTGTACAGAGTGTCCAGAGCATCCTGCCCGCCTGATGTTGTTTCCTGCTTTTGATCGATTACGGGTTCATCCCCGCCAATTCCAAATATTCTATTCTTGGTTTCGACAATAGAATCTTCCAGATCAAATGTATCATCCTGCAGAATTGTTGCTAATTTGGTGGCATCCCATCCTTGCGCCAGAACAGAATCAGGATTATCAGTTATCAAAACGCCAGAATCCAGAACCTGTGGAGCTTTGAATTTCAGATCCTTTGCTTCATCTAGCCAGAACGTTCTGCCAGATACATCTCCCAATTCCCTTAAAGCATCCGATGCTGGCTTGTAATCGCAGATATATTCGGGAATTCTTAAGCTGGTAGATTCCACGCCACTAACAGTAATTCCGTCAGCAGTTTCAAGCGTAGGTTCTCCCGTAGGATAAACATCGGTTTTTTGTACAATGTCTTTTACCATGTTTTCGATCAAAGTCGTGTTATCTGTATTGTCTACGGAAACGCCATCCGAGAGCCTCTTTTGGATCCTGGCAAAATGTACGATTCTATGAGTTAATCTGCTCGTTATGTGTGCCCCTTCAATCTCGTATTCTACAGCATCGGGTACGCTCTGAAGGATATTTCGCTTCTCAAGTTTGCCTAGGAAAAACTTGGTTGAAAATGGTAATTGCTTTGCCAGCCAGACATCGATCTGCTTTCCGCATGCAATATCGGCCTGTAAAGCTCCCGAAGAATCCTCTATGGTTGCAGTTATCTTTCCGATCTGACCTTGCGATGATAATTCGATATGGCATTTTGATAGGTTAAAATCTAGGGTTGGCGTTAAGGGATCAAAGATCTTAGTTCCGATCTGCACCTTCGCATACAGGAAGGTTTCAATCATTGGAAGTTGCTCCTTAATCTTCCTGTGAGCTCTGTTGCGATGAAATCTACAAGCTCATGTTTTGATCCGACAAATCCCGTGATATTTACCTGAACAGAAACGCCGCCTGGTCCTTCGCCACTAGGAAATACTGCTGTACCTCTGGGGAAGGCAGCTATTTCTGGGCCTTGCTCACCAACAACGGCTACTCCACCTTGGAAAAACGGGGTTCCCCTAGCAAGATGCGGAATCTCTGACAAGGCTGCTATGCCAGGCTGCCCGACCAAGCTGGCAGCAAAATTGATCCCGCCAATGAGAACGTTTAATCCTCTGATCCAAGAATTGAGAATATCTACTGCAAAGTTCAAAGCAGATCTTACCGCATTGCCTATCACCGTTGCAAGGATACCTAGTCCAGCACCGATTCTATCGGGAAGGCCTGTAAACCAAGCAACGACACTAGCACCCCAGGATCCTATTGTTAGACCAGCGTCCGTAAGGAAATTATAGAAGGATCTTACAACGAAGGATCCTAGACTTCCTATAGCACCGCCTAAAGCTGTAGGCAATGTCGAACCAAACCATGTGACAATTCCATTTCCCCAGTCACCGAGCGTGGTGCTAATGTTGGCAAAGGCTTCATTGAAAGCCTTCTGTGTACCTTCTCCCCATTCCCCTATCCTACCTGCAGACACCGTTAGGCCTGCCGTGAATTCTGCTAAAGCTGGTCCCAACAGTGGAACTGAATCTGCTAGGGATTTGGTTAGAACTCTGGCTTCTTCCATTGTAGTTGGCCATTTCCCTACTGCTTCTCTGAAAGATATGGCATCAGAAGTTGCCTTGAATATTGAAGCTCCAGCTATTCCAGCAGCGATAGCAAGAGCACCAACGCCAGCTATAGGCGCAGCTGCAGCTGCCGTTAAACCTGTCCATCCACCAGCTAAGCTCGCAAGATTAGCGACTTGACTTGCAACTACAGGCCCCATTAACGCTAACTGAAGTGTTGCCTGAACAGCTCCTTGGTTTGCTGACTCTTGTGCTTCGCTGAGCTTACTATTTGCGGCCTGTAATTCTTTGAATGCTTCAAGCGTTTTAGGGGAACTATCTCCAAAATCTAATAGAGCCTGCTGATAGGCCCGCGTTTTCTTTTCAACTTCATCCTGAGCTTCTGCTACGCCTTTCGATCTTCCAGCTAAAGCTAATTGCAAAAGGTTCCATGAATCAAATAATCCCAGGATGGTTCGGGATACAGAAGAGATCCTGCCAAGAGATCTCTCCAAGATATTCAGATTCGGGTGTGCAGCTCTGAAGGCATTGGACATTCTGTTTAGAGAATTAGAAACTTGTGCGTTTGCCCTATCATATTCCCTAGTGGCT
>JACPBJ010000114.1 GCA_016180375.1 Nitrososphaerota archaeon
CAAGATTGGTAATAAATGGCAAGGTGACGTTAGAATCGCATGGTGTTGAGATCCACAATGCTATGGGCTATCATGATCATAACTGGGGCAAGTTTCCTTGGGGTGATCCTTTCGGCTGGGACGGCGGCGTAGCGTTAGGTGAGATATCCCTAGAGTCTGAGCAGATTGTTGTAGGGTTCCTTTTTGACAGATCTCCATCTGCAGTTAAGGGGAAGGAAGGGGGCATTTTTGTCAGAACCAAGCGAGGCTTCAAGAGGATCTTTTCTGGAAATAAGCTCAAGATAGAGCATGAGGGTTCTTTCAACGGTCCAATCAAGAGGTTTCCGGGAATCGAGCAGCTGCTATACCCCGATGATCATCCGAAATTCCCCAAATCAATCTCCATAGATGTAGATGATGGTATAGATTCAGTCCACCTTACCTATTTTCCTGCATCGCTCTGCCAGCTTACAACAAGAGAGCGGTCAAATAAAGCCAAAACAGTATGGGATGAAAGTTTTGGTAAGGCAACTATAGAGGGTTCAATTGCTGGTGTAGAGTTCTCGAAAGAAGTGGGGTTCTGGATGGAGTCTGTGAGGTCGTCGAAGTGACAAAAGCGAAGGAATGTTTACGCGAAATGATTTCCATCCTTAGGAAGGAAGATCCTAAGGCCTTTACTGAAATTCTCAAGACTGGGAAGGATATGGTATTAGGAGTAAAATATGGGCCTGACAATCTTATAATGCAATTTGTGGAAGACGATATAATCGTGTTCGAGCTCAGCAACTCATCGTTAGAAACGAGCTTCCGGTGCTCTCTCGAGCCTTGGATGTTCTTTGATCTTCTTGAAGGAAGAGTTACTCTCGCGGATGCTATCTGGTCAAGAGCGCTCGATATGATAGCTGATGTCAGCAATCTTCTCAGAGCTTATCGCATTATGGAATTAGCCCTTGCAGCTATCAGAGGATCCCCTGCGTACACGACGACTCTGCTGAAGTTGAAGAACTCTAGCCTTGTAGAGCAAGTTGCAAGAGTTGTTTGATTGTATGCGCTGTTATTTTGGTTGAGAAGCTTTAATCTTGCCTGATACTGTCTGTATTTGCTTCAGGGCGCCATCCAGATGCGATTTTAGTTCAGCAAGCTCCTGCGGCGCAAGTGTTTTGGCTTCGCTGGTTGCAACCCTCTGATAAATGCTGTCGAAAATGAGGCTCAATGGTAACTTGCCCTCTTTCGGAGGTCGAATGAATTTCTTGTTCCTGATCTCGGGTGGGAGATCCTTCGCCGGCGTCTTTGATTGCACTGCTCTTTTGGACGCCAAGATCTCATACCTCCAATACGATAGCTGGCACTTGGAATTTATTTATTTTGAGACCATTGATCTCTATGCCACTTAGATTCAAGGACATGTTGAAGGCCGATGTCAAGGCAGATTGTACTTGAACATTACCTGACAGCCCATTCATAGTAATCTTTGATGCCTTTAAAATAGATGTGATTTCAAATCTAAGCCTGAAACCCACAAAAGTTAGATTCAACCAGCTGGTTGATTTGGTAAATGTGCCTTGAGCTTGGAATCCACCAGATTCAGCCTTATCCATTTTGACGTTCTTTGCATCGATTCCTGTGAAACCCATCGGTGGGATTCTCATACCTTCGGTCAAGAGTTGAGCGATCGTTGTCTTTTTGATGTTAACGGATTGAGGTCCCATTGGATTGGGAACTGGTAAATCTAGACCAAGAACTGATGGGAGACCAGTAGACATGCTGGTATCCTCCATTCTTATGTCGTTTGTTTGCACTGATGCGGCAGTTATCGGTTGATCCTTTCCGCCCAAGGGAAGAGGAGTCATGTTAAAGGGCCCGAATGTCGTCTGAGCTACATCGAGCAGCAATTGCCCGCCTGCTATCGAAACATTTCCTAGATTGCTCCAGCCCATGTCGATTGTTCCGAAGGAGACACTACCATCATCACCTACACAAACATCATCAAACGGCCAAGGCAAACCAATGCAAACACCCCACCAGTAGTCGAGGTATGGTTTGATCACAATTTTGATTTGTGTGTTACTCATCATCCCTGAATTGTAGTTGAAATTCCCCTTGAAACCATTTAGAGTCACTTGGTCTATGCGAATCTGGCCTACCACTGCCCGCTGAATGCTTACGCGACTTGACTGGGATGATTCGATCTTGGAATTTGGGATCTTTATTTCTTGAGAAGACAATACGAGATGCTTATCTAGCTTCTGATATAAGTCTTCTGAATTATTGCTATTTACCTAACTCAGCTGGAAGCGTCGGGGAACACTTACTGCACGACCGCAATTGATTCTTCAGTGAGTTCAATTTGAAAGACATCCGAGAAATTCTTAATGATACTTTCTTTCACTTTCTCAAATGGCATTTCCTTCCCTACGATTCTCTGCATGGAAGTCATCGTTGAGGGTTCCATTCCGCAGGGCTTTATGGAATAGAATTTCTGCAGATCGGTGTTCACATTCAGAGCAAACCCGTGGAAGGTTATCCAGTGCTGAATGGCGATTCCTATCGAGGCAAGTTTCTTTTCTCCAACCCATATTCCTGGTTTCTTCTCTACTTTTGAGGCGACAATTCCAAAATCAGCAACAGTTCTTATGAGAACCTCTTCTATCTTCCTGACAAACGAAACCACGCTGGTCTTGGAATCCTCTAGGCTGGCAATAGGATAGCCTACCAGCTGTCCTGGCCCGTGATACGTCGCATCTCCTCCTCTTTCAATGTAGTAAACAGGCAATTGGTCGGAAAGAACGTTCTCCATGGTGCCTCTCCTTCCAAGCGTTATGACATCGGGGTGTTCAACAAGTATAAGGGTATCATGAATTTCTGATGTTCTTCTCTTTTTGACGAGCTCGCGCTGCAGCTTTAGAACTTCCCCATAGTCCCTGAACCCTATGTCGAGAAGGCTTCCTTTCAATGCTTACACCTGCGAAAGAGCGCCTTCCAACATTAGGAGACTAGGCGTTTCAAGACTGTGTTTGATAGCGTTCAGAAAATTAGCTGCATCTGCACCATCTAGCACTCTGTGGTCAAATGTAAGAGCGAGGTTAGCCGTATCTCTTACGGCAATTTGCCCGTCTTTTACTGCAGGTCTCTTGGCAATTCTGCCTAAAGCAAGTATGGCAACTTCAGGATAGTTTATGATAGCGGTTGAGAAAATCCCTCCAACCGAGCCTATATTCGTAACCGTGAAAGTTCCACCTTTTACTTCGTTGAGCGTGAGCTTGTTCGTCCTTGCCTTCTCGCTGAGATCTTCTATTTCCCTTGCGATTTGCAATAGACCCTTATTGTCGGCATCTTTTATTACGGGGACGATAAGCCCGTTCTCGGTTGCAACTGCTATTCCTATATTGTAATACTTTTTGACGACAATTTCGCTCTTTTCATCATCAAGGGAGGAATTGACGAGGTTGTATTTCTTGAGCGCAGAGACAACCGCCTTCACCACGAATGGTAGATAGGTCAGTTTGACACCGCTCTTTGCAGCGATCACCTTCGTTTTCTCTCTTAGCGAAACAAGTTCTGTCATGTCGACCTCCTCTACGTGTGTAACATCTGCTGCAGTATTCTTCGATTTTGCCATTCTATCAGCAATTGTTTTGCGTATTCCTCTCAGAGGAATTCTCTCTTCCAAGCCAGTTTCTGCCGCTTGATATGTTGCAGTTGATTGAACAATGGCCGCTTTCTGGTTCAGCCTTCTTACATCTGCTTCAGTTATTCTCCCTCCAGAACCAGTTCCTTCAACAAGAGCAAGGTCAACATTCATCTCTCTTGCCAGCCTCCTTACTGCCGGTGTAGCGAGGACTCCAGCTTTTGCAACTTGTTTAGGCCTTTGCATGCTGCTTTGAACGACGGCAACCTTGGCTTCTGTTTGCGCTTGTATGTTTTGTACGGGTTCACCTTTCTGCCCAATTACAAAGAGTGTCTGCCCAACGTTCACAATCTCGCCTGCCTTAGCCATAACCTTCAAAATCGTCCCAGAGACTGGGGCTGGAATCTCAACCGTAACCTTCTCGGTCATGACTTCGACGACTGGC
>JACPBJ010000115.1 GCA_016180375.1 Nitrososphaerota archaeon
TATGGCCGACATGGGCAAAGCAGTTACAAGAACCTCCAACCCGCCCACCTGACGAGGACTTGCAAAGCTCCAGCCTAAACCGACAAATAAGCCTGCCCCAAAAAAAACAAGCTCCGGTAGTCTGCTTTTCATTACTGCCGGTATTTGCCGCATATATTGTTGGTTGTCAGAAGCGTTATTTATATTTTATGCCCTCAGATTTCGCCAAATATGTTTGGCTCTATACAATGTTTACAGCCGCCGCACAGATGTCCTGAACACAAAAGATTTATATAAAAAGCCGGACGAAATATCGCTAATGGATGCCAGAAAAACACTGATTATTGAAAACATTTCAAAAAATATCGTGCTGATTATCCTGCTTGCTCTGCTGTTCAAGCCCCTTCAAAATGTTTTATCCGAGGCAAGCCTGGCTGATGCAGGCAGCATCTTAAGTTTTGCCAGCCTGACTTTAGTTGCAGCCTTATTCGGCAATTTTGCCTTCACTTATGAATTTTCCAATGTTAAGAATAAAGCTGAGAGGCTTCTGGCGCATTCAACAACCTTTCTATTGATGCTGGCAGTTGGCTTATTGCTGGAAACGTCCACCATAGTCATTTCCATAAGAGTCAATTCTTTATTGCCACTCGCGACTTTAATTTCCGCCATAGTTTATTCTGCCTCGGTGCTGTATGACTTCTGGGATTTGCTAAGAGCGAAAATATGAGTGCCAAAAGATTTAATAATACAAAGAAACGGATTAAGGCTATGAGGGTTCTTTTCATATGCAACCAAAACCTCAACAGGAGCAAGAGGGCTGAGCAGCTCTTCAGTGAAACATTTGAAACCCGCTCAGCAGGGCTTTACAATGAAAAGCCGGTTACAGAAAAGCAGATGCAGTGGGCAGACATAGTCGTGGTCATGGAAGAGCATCAAAGAGAAGAGCTGGCAATGCGGTTTCCCAAACAGTACCTGAAAAAGCGCATAGTTTCCCTTGGCATACACGACATTTATTATTATGAGCAGGAAGAATTGGCAGAAGAGCTTAAAGCCAAGGTGGCAAAATTATTGAGAGGTTTGAATAACCCACTAAAATATATCAAACCTCTCAAAGAAGGACTTTGAATTTTGAGGTAAACAGTAGTTATTCAAAGTCCTCTATTGTAGCCAGTCTTCAAACTGCTTCTTCGCCGCCTTTCTGGACTTGAAAACCTTGAAAGCCAGGTTAGCAGGCTTTCATCCCTGAACCCTGTATTTACATCCGCCGCATAAATAACCCGGGTTTTCCACTAATTTTGTTGTGTTTGGTCCTCCTGCTGAAGGCGACTCACCGAGAAGCTCTCCCACAAGTCCCTGAAGAAAGTCTCCGCGTTCTCGTCTCTGTCCTTCACGGGTTTCATACCCCTCGTTCAGGTCGTTGCTTCCAAATACTGCACTAACAGCCTCAGCTAGTGTTCTTTGTACAGTTATATGTCTAGGTCGAGGCACCGTGAAGTCCAATTGAAACCCATTCTGTGCAATTGCCAGAAGAGCGAGCGCTGCCGGGCACTCTCCGCTTGACTGGTCGGCTGCAAAGTTTGCATGCATCATAGCGTTTGGATAGTATGCCGAAGTTTCCAGGGGATCGTCCATTTCAACAGGGTTGCCTGCAACTCTCAAACACCTCGCAGCGGTCACAAGACGTTCCGCAACGCCATCGTATTGGCACTGAATAGCAGTTCCATTTACCATGTTTTCTCACCTTGTAATTCTTAGTATTCAGCCACCTCTCGGGCTTGTTATAGGATTTGCGCGCATATAGGTGTGGATAAGGTAGTCCGCCGCATTGGTTATGACAGCTATCCCCCCTGCGAGTAATATCTGGTCTGTTGACATAAGTATGATCGGCAGTAAATACAAACAATTCCCAGCAGCCCACCCAGTACTGCGTGATAGAGACTGATAATAAAGCGGACTGCCAATGCCAACGCTTGTCACTAACTCGTAATGCGCCAACTCATGGTGATACTGTTTTGTGAATGCGATCCTCGCAAGAAAAGGCATATATGCTGCCCGAAAAACCCCCTGGAAGAATGGAATGAGGAACTGCTGCACTGAGTCACCAATCCTATGCCCTGCACCCTGCGCAGCACATGGAAAGCTGTGTAAAGAATTGCTAACATACTGTCTGGCGCCTTGCGTGGCATTTGAAACAAGCGAGTACAGTTGCCTTTCAGGATGATGCGCCTTGATATCATAACCTATTTGAACTGCGAGTTGCGCAATATCCGCAGCAACGCCTGCAACGGCTTTAGAATCGCCCCTTACCACACCAGCCGTATCCCTTATCTTTTCAATGAGACCTGACATCAATAACCTCTGCCTGCGATTGTCACACCGCCGGCTTTTCTCCAATAACCCCTGCGCTTTGATAATTAGGGCAGCCTGCGCACAGGTTTCCATAACGTGCTGTATCTGCAAGCCTTCCCAAGAGCACGCCTACAGGATTCCCTGACCTGTTGATTTCTTCTTGAACACGGGTTATGGTGTCGGTTGCGGCCATTGCACTGTCAAAATCCGTGTGCCTTCCATATTGGTCATTATTAGCTACGCTAAGCGCGTCCAGAAGCGTAGCTGCGGGATGTTTTACTCCATTCATCCTAAGACCTATTGAACCTTCAGCACCTGCTTGTGCAGTTGCTGCCGCGCAAACAAGATAAGCCTTGAGGCATTCTGGAACTCTTCTAAAAACAAAATTGGCACGAACAGCAGTTCCAAAGTAATCAACTCTTGCCAGAACCACTCCCGGAACCCCCGGAACCACTCCCGCGCGGGCTCCACTGGTCCTGTTTCTTTCTGCAGTTTCTAACGCCTTAACAGCGCCACCAACACCGTCACAAGCCAACTCGTTCACGCAAACTTTTGCGTCTATTCCATCATTACCATTTTGTCCATTCATGTTTTCTCACCTTTCAAGTGGTATTTGAGGAACGTATATAAATCCTTGTCGTAATGTTTATTACGAAACCTTTAAATAACTATGCCGGTTTCCTGTTTGCATGGTCAAGGAGATGCTAAGAAGCCTGGGGATGACGCCCAATGAGGCGGAGATTTACCTTGCCCTTCTGGGCCCTGGGGAGCTGAGCGTGAACGGGATTGCGTCAAAGGCAGGGCTGCACAGGCAGGTCTGCTACGATGCCCTGGACAGGCTTCTTGAGAAGGGCTTTGTTTCCTATGTCGTGAAGGACAGCAAGAAATTTTTCAGGCCGCTGCCTCCGGGCAGGATACCTGATTATCTTGATGAAAAAAAGCAGGAAGTCAATTCCGCACTGCCAAGGCTTGCTGCCATGTTTAAGCAGGAAAAAGAAAAAACAACCGTTGAGCTGATAAAGGGCAAAAACGTTCTAAGGACAATATATAATGACATCTTCAGGGTGCTAAAGCAGGAAAAAGAAACTCTGTACGCAATGGGAATTGAGGAAACCAGGTTCCTTAAATTTGACAGGATAGCGATAAAGCAGCACATAGGCAGGCTGAGAAAAAACAGGCTGAAGGAAAAGCTGCTTTCAAAAGAGACTGCCGCATATTTTTTTGAAGGTGCGCAGTCTGAATACAGGCTTATGCCTGATTACCTTTTCAACCCAAACCCGACCCACATTTACGGCGATAGAATCGCCATAATAATCTGGGGCGCCCCTGCTTATGGCATAATCATTGAGAACAGGGAAGTTGCAGATGCGAACAGGAAGTATTTCCGGATGCTGTGGAAGATAGCCCGGAAGAGAAAGAAATAATTAAGAGAAATAGTTTCTTTTGACAGCTTCACTTATTAATTGCCCTACGACCTCCCCTGCATACATTGGGAGTCCAAGCCTGCTGACTGCTGCCCGCATATTGCCGTTACTAGAGTAATAGCTACTAATTGCTATGGCCGACATGGGCAAAGCAGTTACAAGAACCTCCAACCCGCCCACCTGACGAGGACTTGCAAAGCTCCAGCCTAAACCGACAAATAAGCCTGCCCCAACCGACAAATAAGCCTGCCCCGAAAGAAACAAGCTCCGGTAGTCTGCTTTTCATTACTGCTTTTATTTGCGGCATTTCGTGTTTGTGTCAAAAGACCTTTTATGTTTTATGTTTGCGGCTTAAAAATCAAAGCCTCCAACGTCGGTTTCGTTTTCCTATCTCGTATATTTCTTCACAGGCCCATTTGACTGCACGTAAAACGAAAGCCTCCGGGGAGAGTTGCACTCCCGACCTGATGCTTACGAAGCATCCGCAATCGCTACTATGCTACGGAGGCAGACTATCTGACAAATTCAACATTATCCATGCGCTCAAATTCCTTGTCACCAGTCAGAAAAGGAATCCCGAGCTCTTTGCCTTAAGGTAACCAAGGCAGTCTATGAAAGACATGCCTGTCCTGCTAAGCCTTTTTTT
>JACPBJ010000069.1 GCA_016180375.1 Nitrososphaerota archaeon
GCGAGCGTTGAGGGGGAGGCTCCATCCGGCTTTGCCGGTGGAGGGGGCGACGCAAGCCCCTATAAATAGCTGACTGACAGCGCCGGCACTGGGAAATATCTTGACAACAGCCCTGTTAGTCTTTTAAACTTAGATCAAACTTAGTGGAGGTTTTAGATGTTCGAGAGATTTACAGACAAAGGAAGAAAGATAATAATACTGGCCCGTGAGGAGGCAGAGAGACACCAGAACGATTATCTCGGAACCGAACATCTTGTATTGGCAATAATAAGAGAAACCGACGGTGTAGCCACCGCAGTCTTAAAAAAAATGGGCCTCTCACCGGAGCAGATAAGGCTTGAGATCGTGGACAATACATTGCAAATCACTGTAGGTGGCGAAAGGAAATACTACAAAGAAGTGGAGCTGCCGACAAAGGTAGATGCCGAGAGCGTCAAAGCGACCTACAAGAACGGAATTCTTGAAGTAACCCTCAACAAGATAAAGGCTGCAAGGAAGTCTGGGAAGACCATCAAGATAGACTAGACAAAGTCGTCAATCTTCGGCGTTATCCTCAACCAAGTTCTCCACGATCGCCTGGCAAAAGGAGGGACTGTAAGGTCCCTCTTCACCCAATTCGTCAGGAATTCTATGGTCTGAGGGTCTGATGGATAGCCCGAACCAACTTCGCCATAATTTTTCCTAAGCTTCTGAATGTGCCTATCCCTTGTAACCTTCGCAACTATTGATGCTGCAGAGACTGCAGTGTAGATCTCGTCCGCGTGATGCGAGGCAACCAGCTTCCTCTTGTTTTGCATCATATCTCCGATAACGCTTGCAAATCTCTTCGGATTCACATCGCATGAGTCAACATACGAGACATCTGCATCAAGGGCGGACAGAATTTTGGCAATTGCTATTGCCTCAAGATAGTTCAGGCTTTTCAGTTTGATTTTTGCTTCGACGAACTTGTCAACTTCGGAGGGAGAAAGCACTTCCGTCCTTACATCGTTGCAAAGTTTTAATATCTTGGGATAGAGTCGTGTACGCTCTGCAGTAGTAAGCTGTTTTGAATCTTTTACCCCTATTTTTCTTAAATCCCCAAGTGACGATGTAGATGATGATATTCCAGCTACCACCAAAGGTCCAAGTATGGAGCCCCTCCCTGCCTCATCAACACCCGCAACTATCATCTTAGCTACCCTTCAGAAGGCTGAGAATCACATGCGTAATTTCTTCTTGCTCATTTTCCATGTTCTCCGGGGTTATTTCAATGACCTGCACGTTCGGGTCAGCCTTGATCTCTTCTATTAATGGATCGACAAGCCTCTTGTGAACCGAGCCCAAAACCACTTTGGAAGAATGCATTAACTGGCTTATAGCCCTCCTTAACTCGGGGCTGAACATCTCCATCGGACCTATTTCGTCGCAGACTACCAAATCAGAGTTGAACAATGCATATTCTATTGCCTTTGCGCCTATCTCAGCCAAATCTTTCAGATTTACTCTATACTTTCCAATCCTAGGACCTTCTCTTTGATTTATAGAAGCCAGAGTTCCGGAGCGCATCGAAGCAAGATCTAGAATTTCAAAACCAATTCTTTCCCCCTTCTCCTTCCTCTCCTTTGTCAAGATACCCCCAACGGTGAAGCCGTTGGACTTTACGGCGTAGATCACCTTAGAAATTAGAGCAGTTTTGCCTACGCCCGGATCGCCAGTAACGAGCCAGATTCTTTTACGCTGCATTCAGGCTTCCCAACAAGAAGCTCTAAGATAAATGTACAAACACTGCTATGGCACAACCTTATATTATGCCCAAGAGACAGGTGTCTAGCGATTGAGCTCTAACGAAGAACAAGTACTGGTTGAGATGACTAAAAGGCTCGACTCGCTCGTAGCCTACAAGAGGGGCGTTATCACCCAGCTCAAGGCTCTAAACCAGAGAGGCAGGGAACTTCAAGTAGAATTTGGAAAGATTACCGAGAGGCTTAGAGCTGAGAGGGAGCAGTTAAACCAACTCTTCCCCAGGCTGAAGGAGGACAAGGAAAAGAGGGCTACGCTCATAGAGAGGCTCAAGGAACACAGGGAGCAGGCGCGCAAAGTGGGAACCTCTCTAAGAGGATTCGAAAAGGGGTCATTTGGGGAGGATGACAGGGTCATGATGGAGAAGCTCAACAGCATAGAACGGAAGCTTCAGACGCAGCGTCTCACGCGGGAGGAAGAGAGGGAGCTCGTTGTGCATGTCAAAGAACTTGAAGCAAAACTAAGGCGTTACAAGAAGGTCACTGCTACGCGCCAAGAACACGACGTCATTATGGATGATGTGAGGCGTTTAAGGGAGAAGGTTGATGAGATCGATGCTTCTTCCGATGAGATAAGAAATGAAATTGGAAAGCGCAAGGAAGCAGTGCACCAGTTGGTGCTACAAAGAGAGCAGATTCTTAACGAAATAAAAGAGCATGGAAAGGACATCGGGGAATTAAGGGAGCAGCTCGACAAAGCCTATGCAGAGTTTGAGGAAATAAGAAAGAAACGCAATGAGTTGATACTTTCTATGAAGGCAAGAGATAGTGAGATGATGTTCATGAAGAAGAAAGCTTTCTTGGAGAAGGCAAAGGACGAAGCCAAGAGCAAGCTTGAAGCAGGGATGTCTTTGTCATTTGACGAACTACGACTTGCACTTGACGAAGAGGCTTAATTCCTTAAGTAGCCGTCAATTGAAAAATCAGACGGCACATGCCTCCTAGGCAAGATAGACTATCGAAGTTGCTCGTTCTCTGCGTGGATAGAGACGACGATGTTGGTATGAAAGCTTCGGTAAAAACTCCTATTCTAGGAAGAGATGCCTGCGCACAAACCGCTTCGCGCTTGGCCATTGCGGATCCCGAAGAGGCTGACGCTAATGCGATTTTTGCTGCGATAAAGATGCATGATGAAATAAAGACGAAGGGCTATTCCAGCGAAGTTGCCGTAGTTGCGGGGACGTTTGAAGGAGGTATAGAGGCGGATGAGAAGCTCAGAAGAGAGCTCATGCAAATTACGGATGTCTATAGTGCGGATGGCGTGATTCTAGTTACGGATGGTGCAGATGACAAGGAGGTGCTTCCAATTTTGCAGAGCATTGTTCCCGTAGTTTCGATCAGGAGGGTTGTTATCAAGCACAGTGGAGGAGTAGAGGAAACTTATGCTGTTCTGGGCAGATACCTGAGGATGCTCATCTATGATCCAAGATATTCCAAGTTCTTCCTTGGCTTGCCTGGAATTCTGATACTAGCTTGGGGAATACTAGCGTTCTTTGGAAGGATTGCTGAGGCGACGACAATTTCTTTGGGGATCTTGGGTGCTGCGTTCATAGTTAGAGGTTTCAATCTGGACAGATATGCAGCTGCTCTAGGGCATCTGAAACCTTCGGGCTATATCAGGCTATTCTCTGCTCTTGCCGCTGTGTTGGCGATTTTCACGGGCGCATTCCAAGCATTCGGGGGAATGAGTGAATTGAAAGAGTACTCCATCGTCGTGGCGGATCCATCTCAATTTGCCAACTATGGAGGTGGATTGGCAGGGGAGTTTCTGTTCCAGCTACTCAACCCGCTGTGGATAGGATTAGGGCTTTACTTCGGCGGAGGGTTCCTGAGCGGCCTTATCAGGAAGAGGAGGCTCGGCGTATTGCGGTCAACTGTCGCGCTCGTTGTCCTAGCTTTCCTCTATCTCCCTGTTCAACAATTCTCACTGATCCTGGAAGGCAAAGGAAGCACATTCGCACTCCTTTCGTTGCTGCTAATGGGACTCGCAGCTATCTTCGTAGTCATAACTTTGGTCTATCAGCACATACGGGAAAGGCGCAGAGAAGAACTAAGGTAAGACGGCATCTTGATTCTTGGACTGCTTAAGACGTTAGGTGCTTACAGAATATATGAAAGCTATCTGACGAACCAGATTTCGAAAGGCGAACCCCCAAAACACGTAGGGATAATTCTCGATGGCAACAGACGATGGGCGAAACTCCGTTCTATTCCCGAATGGCTGGGACACTGGTATGGTGCTCAGCTTGCGGATGAAGTTCTTGAGTGGTGCAGGGAGCTCAAGATCAAAGCTGTAACGCTGTATGTTTTGTCAACCGAGAACCTAGATCGCTCTCCTGAGGAAGTTCAGCAATTGTTCGAGGTCATTGGAGACAAGCTGAATGACCTGTTGACTGACCCAAGAATACACGCGTACAGGGTGAAGGTCAAGGGCATTGGAAACATGTCGATCATACCTGCAAAGCTGCAGAATCTTCTGTCAAAGATCGAAGAAGCGACAAAGAACTACGACGGCTTGTACCTGAACATCGCAATAGCGTATGGAGGCAGACACGAAATTGTTGAAGTGATGAAGAAGCTTGCAGCGAAGGCAAAGACTGGAGAGATCGAGCCAGAAATGATCAACGAAGATTTGATTTCGAAGAACCTATACACTGCGTATCTTCCATACCCGGAGCCAGAGCTGATAATCAGAACTTCTGGAGAAGAAAGGCTGAGTGGCTTCTTGCTATGGCAGAGCGCCTATAGCGAGCTTGTCTTCTTAGATGTTTATTGGCCTGACTTCAGGAAGATCGATCTTATGAGAGCCGTGCGAACCTACCAGCAGAGGTCGCGCAGATTCGGTAAATAGGCCTGCTTGGTGCCTTGATCATTTGCCTGCTCACTTCTTATCACAAGATATTTTACTTGTGAACAGCCTATTACAAATAGGCGACTAAAATGAGTGAAAAGCCAAAGGAAGGGAAGAGATTACATCGAGTGGAGGATATCGAAGAGCTAAGGAAGGTTCTGAAGACGGTAAGAGAGCAGGTTCCTGGCCTGTTGAAGGATATCTCGGCTCCTGTAAAAGAGCTGATGACAATAACACTGTATGAGAAGCAGACTAAAGAGAGGGCAAAGGCCATTGCAGCATTCTACAAGGAACTTGTCGCAGCGGGCATGAACGAGGAAACTGCAATCAAAATGACTGAACAGCAATTTGTTAACCCCGTTGCTTTTGTGCTAGGTAAGTTAGGGGAAACGCCGAAGATCCGAAACTGAAGAAAAGGACTAGTCATGGGAAAGGTCCGCGCCGGCCTTGAGCTCCTTGCCATGCGTGGTGCCCTATCAGGCACCCTCCTCGGAACCTACTTCTCTATTTAGTTGCCTGCGAAAAGGAAGGTCAGGAAGGTTAGAGCCAAGGTCAGAAAACAGCTCGTCAAAGATGGCATACCGGAGAAGTATGCGGAAAGGCTGGCGGAACTTGTGGTCCCAGATATTATAGAAATCATGAAGGCTTTTCAGAACTTTCTGATAAGCATCGACAGTTTTTAGATATCTTACATCGTCCTCTGCTAAAGTTTCTAATTTCTTTGATAACCAAATGAATTTCTTATGAAGATCTGTTATTACTTCATCGATATTGACCTTTTCATCTGGCTTTATATATTATCCCCTCAAAAATAATTTTATGCAGGTGAGTGCTTTGAACCGAAGTACCATCTAGCCGCCCAACCAGCAAGGGGGCCTATGATCTGGGTAGCTTCGAGTTTCTCCATGAGGACTTCAAGAATCTGGATATGAACGGTATTGAGTCCTTTGAGCAGGGGAGCATACCACCCTCCCTGTCCCTTTCTCTTCACACCCCCTGGTGGCTTGGGTTTTTCTTCTACTTCGTAATAGATGGCGTAGCTCAATTCATATTCCTCCTGTTATCGCAATACTGCGATAAGAATGTTCAACCCCAGCAAGATGATGCGCCTTGGGAAAGAAAGAGAAAGACCTTGAACAGAGGTTGAGTAAGCTTGCTGATATGTTTGAAAGAGTGGAAAAGCTCCTCCTGAAAGAAACGACTTCTGTTGAAGATCTCCAGAATGAGTTGCGGAGGAGAGAAAATATGGTGATATGGAGCGGCACATACTGGAGAATCTGAGCAAAACTAGAAGTCCGATGAACATCTCCCAGATAACAAGAGCAATCAGAGCGGAGGGAGGGACGGCGTCAAGAAGGATAGTTGGAAAGAAATTAGCATCTGTGGAATCTAGTGGTTTAGTCAAGATGTTAACTGGCAAAAAAGGCGAGAAGCTGTATCTGAGAAAATTTCTCGCCAAAGAATTAAACTCAAGGGTTTGAGCTTTAGGGCTTATATTGCTCCTTTTTAATGAGGGATTGTGGCCTTTCAGAGAATAGTTTCCCTTCTTCCCACAGCGACCGAGATTCTTTTTGCTCTTGGTGTTGGAGAAAAGGTTGTAGCAGTTAGTCACGAATGTGATTACCCTCCTGAGGCGAATTCAACGACCAGAATTCTATCCACCAATGTTGACACAACAAAAAGTAGCCGGGAAATTGATGAGCAAGTGGCTTCAATGTTCGCTGAAGGCCAGAACATTTACCGCATTGATGGCAATTTGCTAAGATCAATTCAGCCTGATTTGGTAATAACTCAGACTCAGTGCCGGGTATGCGCAGTGTATTATGATGAAGTTCAGCAGACAGTTGAGGAAGTCAGCTCCATAGCTGAGGTGCTTCCGCTAGAGGCTAATGGAATTGATGACATTTTCAGCAACATAATGAAAGTAGCTAAGCTGGTAGGAGCAGAATCTAAAGCAGATGAAATCATTGGAAGTATAAAGAACAGAGTAGAAAATATCAGAGGAACGACAACGAACGCTACGAAAGTTTCAACCTGCTTCATCGAATGGCTTGACCCAATCTACTTGGGCGGGCACTGGGTGCCTGAAATGATAGAGATTGCTGGAGGCTATCAACCATTACAGCAAAAATGGAAACCCTCAATTCCAAGAAAATGGGAGCAAGTTGTAGAAGTTAAACCTGATATTCTAGTAATTTGCCCTTGCAGCTACAAGATAAGCCGGACGCTACAAGAATTCCCACTTCTTGCATCTAAGCAAGACTGGATCAAAATTCCTGCCGTGAAGAATAGTCGAGTATTCGTTGCAGATGAATCATATTTTAGCAGGAGTGGACCAAGATTCATTGATGGGTTGGAGATTCTAGCTTCGATAATTCATCCGGAGATTTTTGGAAATAAATTCCTGCAGGGAAAAGGGATTCTTCACATGTCAACAATAGCTCAACCAAATAGAAATTCTTGTTAATCCTTATTAGGACTCGTTGACTTGAGATTTGCAGGTGACTGGTACACTCAATTCAAGGAAGATCACAATTACTGCTGCCCTTCCTTATGCAAACGGGGAAATACATCCCGGCCATATCACATCAACGTACCTGCCTCCAGACATTTTCGCCAGATACAGCAGGCTGATGGGCTACGATGTAGTATTTACATGCGCAAGCGACGACTTCGGAACTCCTATCCTGATAGAGGCGGAGAAGGCAAAGAAAACTCCTGAGGAGCATGTTGCTTACTGGAACAAAAGGGACAGCGAGGATTTTAGCGCTTTAGGCATATCGTTTGACATCTTTTACAAGACAAGCTCTAAAGAAAATGTTGAGCTGGTACAGTATTTCTTTAGGAAACTTTACGAAAAGAAATACATCTACAAGGAGACTGTTATCCAGCCCTATTGCGGATATGACAAAAAATTCCTACCTGACAGATACATCATAGGAACCTGTCCTTATTGCGAGGCAGAAAGGCAGTATTCAGATGGCTGTGAGAATTGCGGCAGAGCCTTCACTCACGGTGAAATAAAGAACCCGCAATGTGCTATCTGCGGGAGAACTCCTATCCAAAAGACGAGCGAACATTATTTCTTCAAATTATCAAGCTTCTCTTCAGCTCTCAAAGAATGGTTAACAAGAAATGAAAAACTGCAATCCGAAGTGAAAAATTATGTCTTAAAGTGGATAGAAGATGGTTTGCGTGATTGGGATGTAACTCGCGATATCTCTTGGGGTGTCCCGATTCCTTTGGAGGAGGCTAAAGGCAAGGTTCTCTACGGATGGTTCGACAATCATCTCTGCTACATTTCAACAACTGTTCTCTATCTGGACAGAAATGGAAAGAATGGCAAGGAATTCTGGAATTCATCGGAAATCTATCATTACATTGGCAAGGACATCGTCTATCATCACTACCTTTTCCTGCCCGCAATGAGATTAGGATTGGAGGAAGAGTACAAACTACCCGAGTACATCCCGACAAGAGGACATCTACTGTTGCAGGGAAAGAAATTCTCGAAGAGCAGAGGATGGTATATTGGATTAAGAGAGTTTCTTGACAAGTTTCCTCCTGACTACTTGAGGTTCTACCTCTCCAGAATAACTCCATATGATCAATCAGACATCAACTTTGACTGGGACGATTTCGAAGCCAAGATCAACAACGAATTAGTTGCTAATGCTGGCAACTTCCTTTACAGAGCATTAAGCTTGCTTCAATCCAGAGCAGGAGGCGTAGTTCCCAATCCGACTAACTACGATGATGCAGACAAGAGGTTCGTCGAAAAAATCAAAAAAATTGCATCTACAGCTGGAGAGCAGATCGAAAGCAATGAACTCGATAAAGCCCTAAAGTCAATTCTCGAATTCTCATCGGCATGCAACGAATACTTCCAGAGCAAGGCTCCGTGGAAACAGAAAGAGGCCAACGAAAACTGTCTCTACCTTGCCATCAATGCTGCAAGAACTTTGGGCATTCTGCTTTCACCCTATATCCCATTTTCAATCGAGAAACTTTCCAAACAGCTCAACATAGATGTAAATCAGACATGGGACTCTGCTTCTGAACTTGCGATAAAGCCAGGGCACAAGATAGGGAAGCCAGAGATACTGTTCAAGAAGATCGAAAAAGAGCAGATAGAGGAGCAGAAAGCCAAGCTCAAAGGCTGATCATAAAAGAACTACGTTTAAGAGGCGCTCCCCTCTGGCATAGTGTGATGCCCGTCTGTCCTAAATGCGGCAAGGTCGTCAAAGACCTTAGCAAGCATCTACGAAGGGGAAGGTGCAAGGTCAAGAAAAGGGCAAAGGGAAGTTCGCCATTACCCGGAAGCCCAGAAGAGCGTATAGAAAGGATAGGCAGGCTCGGCGGATGGTAGGCATCATACGCAAATGCAGCAGAAACGACTTCGACGCCATCTATTCAATCATCAATGATGCGGCTGAAGCGTACAAAGGCGTCATTCCTAATGATTGCTGGAAAGAACCCTACATGGCCAAGGAAGAATTGCAGCATGAGATTGACAACGGAGTGATGTTCTGGGGGTATGAGGAGAATGTAGAGATATTTGGTATCATGGGACTCCAAGATGTAAAAGACATAGCGCTCATAAGGCATGCATATGTTCGCACAGGCAAGGGAAACCAAGGTATAGGAGGCAAATTATTGCGCTATCTCCAAAAACAGACTGCGAAACCAGTTCTGATGGGGACATGGAAAGATGCTCTATGGGCAATTAAATTCTATGAAAAGCATGGTTTCGAACTAGTTACAGAACAAGAAAAAGATAGATTGTTAAGAAAATACTGGTCTCTCCCAGATCGCCAAATAGAAACCTCAGTAGTTTTGGCCGATCAAAAATGGCTCAGAGCCAATAGCAAGCACAGTTTCTCGGTATAATACGAGTCAGAGTGTAACCTACTCTGCCAGTAGTAAATTACTTTAGTACTCGGTTCATATCAGCATCTGCTACAATTGTAAGAACAAAACTCTACAATGTCGCTCAGGTACTCATCTTGCTTTATATTGCAGCCCCCTCCCTAGCTTTTGTGCAGGGGCACGCCAAGCATCTATGACTCTAGCAGTATAGTACTCTACTCATTTACTACACTCGCTTTATGTTGCATCCTCCTTAGACATAGAGATCAGAGGAGAGCAAGAAACCGAAGAGGCTTTATTCCATCCATAAGAAGATTTGATGACGAAATTGAACAGGATGTTTGCTTTCATAATTACGATTGGATTCTCGATAATGTTACCCTTGGCATCAGCTCAAGCAGGAGAGCAACCAGATGTCTATATCAGAGAGGTTGTAATTCCCCGCCCGCATCTTGGCCCTCTGGCCATTTTGTATGCTCAAGGAGGCAGTGTATGGTTTACTCTAGACGGCTCTAATGCCCTAGGAGTGTTCTATCTGGTAAATGGCTCGTTTACGATCTATGACGTTCCTTTCAGGCCGCCAAGACCTGTCAGCCAATATGGGATGGAGGGCATCGCTGTGGACAGGAACGGAATGATATGGTTTACGCATTCTAGCACGTCAAGGATTGTCAGATTCGATCCAAGATCAGAAACATTCTCCGCCACTGTCATAGGGATTAATGCTTCTGCCTTTAGGCTTCTTGCCGACAACTCTGGCAACATCTGGTATACGGACATTCGAAACAGCAAAATCGGTTTTTTGGCATTAGACGGCTCCAATACCCAATTTGATTTGCCAACTCAAGAATCCGGGCCTGCAGGGCTCACCTTTGACTCATCAGGAAAGATTTGGTTCACCGAAACATTTGCAAAGAAAGTTGGCGTTTTTGATCCGAAAACTCGTACCGTAACAGAGTTCTCTCCCCCGAGGGATTTCTTGAATTCTCCGGTTGGAATCGTTGTAGACCAAGATGGGATAGTATGGGTTGCCGACCACGGTGGCTCAGAAGTAGTTCGCTTTGACCCCAAGGCCAGCTCATGGCGGAAATTTGTAACCTCCAAGCCTCCTCCAGAAATATACCCTATCGCACTTCCAAACGATATCACGATCGATAAGCAAGGGAACCTATGGGTTACAGAGCACGCAGGAAACAAGATCGCGCGCTTTGACCCCAGAACCGAACTGCTGACAGAGTACGTTATACCAACATCTCCAGCAATAACCCTATGGCTAGCACTTGACGAAGGAGGCGGCATCTGGTTCGCAGAAGCTCAGGGAGGTAAGATAGCTAGGCTAGATCCGTCAAAACCTCCGCCATTTTCCTTGGCGCTATCTGCCGACGCGATATCCGTTCCTCTTGGAGGGCAGGCAAGCCTATCCGCGAATATCGACTTCTCTAGAAGCACAACTCCAGTAACAGTTTCGACATATGGATTGCCAGTTACGATGAAAGCCGTTGCGAACATCTCTGCTCAGGCGGATAACTCCCAAAAATCTAACATTCAGGTAATTGCGGATCATTCGACTGACGAAGGCACATATTATTTGTCTATCAGCGCAAGCGATGGAAAGGTTCAACAAACTAGAACCGTTATGGTAAAGGTGGAGGCCAACAGGTCACAGCAGGGTGATGGCTTGTTGTATTCAGTAATCATCGTTACGATAATTATTGCCGGGGTCGGTCTGGCAGTAGTGTTGTTCCGTCGTATGTGGCGTTAACCTGACTATTATTACGACCATGGCGAGGCAGTTTTATGAAATTCATACCAATTTCAACTTGGCGAGAAGGTTCTGAAAGGTTTGTTCTGATGGCTCCTTCTTGTACTCCCTCAAAGGCTGTATTATTGCCCCGACATCTTTCAAAGACAGTCGTTTCCTGACCGTATTGGCAACGGGTCCTCCAATGAATAGATATTGTGCTGCGGAGGTTACGTTTGAAACTCTCCTCTTTTGGCTAGCGGTCTCAAAATCCAGTATTGTCACTTTTTCATCGACGAGAACGTGCTTCCGAAGGTTGCTTATCTCTCCATGATCTAATCCAATAGAATCAAGAGCAAAGCATTGCTTGAGCAAATCTTTGATGCGGTTTCTGAGAACTTGCGTGGATCCCTTTCCCTTAAGGTTCTTGACCCATGTTGGAATATCTGTACCTCCAATAAGTTCCATAGCAAGGAAGTTCTTTGTATGTGCAAAGACTTGTGGCCCGACACCGACTTTATTCGCAAGCTTCTGTAGCCGGGTTTCTCTCGCAACGCCTGGTCTGTTGGAATCGACCCTTCTGATTTTTAGAGCAACCAGTTTTCCATCAAGCCAAACCTTCACAACCATACTGGTGCATCCTTTACCGAGTATGCGAACATCTCCAATTTGAACGCTGCCTGAAAACTCGATTTTCTTTATCCCAAGACTCCTGAGTTCTATAATCCTTGCTTTGCAAATCTGTGCCGAGCCGTTAGGGTAGGCTAGAATACTATTCCAAGGCGGCTTGGAGAGATCGTCAACTGCAACAAGCGATGATCTTACTTGTTGTAGCAACCTCTGCTACAGCCTCCTTTAACCAGTTTCTCTTCTGAGCAAATTTTGAAATTTCTGTTCCAATCATAACACGCTCGGTCTTGCGTACTTCATCCTGCAAACCAGCGGATATGCCTGATGTTTCTATGCCCTCATCTAGCAAATAGCTAAAAGCATCTTTGGCGGTGCGAATTCCTCTGTTTCCGAGGGAATAAACCCGACCATCACCCCCCACAAAAAGAATGTCTGACCTATTCTTGTTTGCTTCAATAAACTTAAGGCTATCACTTGAGAAACTTGTTTCTGGACCTATTCTTGCCTTCTGATCAGGTAATTGAATTCCTTCGAGCAAGAACACGAAGGCACTCTCTTTTTTGTCGTCGCTAGCTGCTATACTGCGAAGCACTCTGAAATTTTGATCGATTAGGTGTTTTTCAAGATGTAGTATGCTCTTGTTCAGCTGGCCCCAGAGCTTGTCTACGGTTCTTTCTTTGTGCCTGAATGTGACAATTGCAACATTGCTCAGTACCGCTTTCTTCGGAATTGGTACAGGTCTCCTAAACTCGAAATATTTTATGCTTGGTCGTTCAAGGAATAAACTCGCACCTAGGATGAATTCAGCGACTTTTTGTTTTGATATTGCCGCGCCAAGATTTCTTCTGGGATCAACAGGGTCGAGAATTATTATGGGGGTATCATGCAACTGCGCAAAAGGCTTGTCAAGGTCGGACTGAACTATCGAATCGCCAAATTTGACATTGCTAATACCTCTTAAAGTATCAAGGAAGGTTCCGAATTTTAAGATCAGAACCTCAGTAACATAACCGCTGAACCCTTTAGTCTTAATCTCGGCTCCATAGATTCCCAAACCTTTCAAGAAACGTTTGAGTAATCTAGCTTCACTCCTCATAGCATCGTCAAACCTCTCTCTGATCAGCTCTGTATGGTATGGCGATCTGTCTGCAGCGCTCATCCACTCTCCTTTTGGCACATCATAGCATGCTACTACGTTTACCTTGACGCCTCTAACCCAAGCCTCAACATAAGGATGCTCAGAGTATCTCATGTATGGTCCATGGCCTCTCAGCGCAGCTTTGCCTATTTCGATGCCTAGTTTCCCGAGCTCTTCCTTAGTAAGCAGTGCTGGAGCCTTCACGAATATGTCTATGTCAGCGTCTCCTGCAATCCACGTTCCCTTTGCAAAAGAGCCTGCAAGCAGAGGCTTCAGAGGTAATTTCTTGCTCATGCATACCTTCTCTACCCTCTTTAGAGCATAATTCGCTATTCCCGTTAATCGCTTCTGCTCTTTCGGAGAGGGTTCAGCGAGCCTGCGAGCTGCTTTGAGAACTAAATCGTATTTTTGCATTCACTCACCAAGTTTGAATCTCTGCAAGTCCGTGTATATAGGACCTGAACTTGTAAGGTCGCTTTTCTTAAGTTTAAACTCTGTAAAAAGCTGAGTACCAAACTTCATTCCTGCACCATCTCTAATAACTTCCAGCAACTTGTCCCTTTCCCTACCACTCTTCACCCTTGCAACAGTAAGATGCGGCTCAAATTGTTTGTCAGGTTTGAACCTTAGACCTGATAGGGAAGATACCACTTCATCAGCCACCTGCTTGAGTTTTGCCTGAGAACCAGCATCAACTCCTACCCATATTACGTTTATTCTGTGAGGGCCCGGGAATACTCCTGTTCCTGTAAACTCGACTCCGAAACTTGGGAGTCTTATCTCCGAAAGCTTTCCTACGATCAGAGAAGCCTCTTCCTCTGAAATCTCGCCAAGAAAGAGTAATGTAAAGTGCAGATTCTGCACGTCAACAATCTTCAAATCTGCTCCAGTACTTGCTATTTGCTCTTGGAAAGCCATGATCGAGCTTCGCACCTTCTGATCGTCCATGTCCATTGCTATGAAGGCGCGCATAAGGCGTCGGAGATTAGAAATGATATTAAGTTTCCAATATGATTGCTTGGCGCATTCTATTGCCAAATCGCAAAATCATATGCGTTACAGGCATGCCCGGTGCGGGCAAGTCTACCTTTGCACAAGTAGCAAAGGACATCGGCTTTGAAGTCATAAACATGGGCGATGCAGTTAGAGAGGAGACTCTTCGCCAAAACTTGGAACTAACTGACGCAAATCTTGGTAGTGTGATGTTGACTATCAGAAAGAAGTATGGTGAATCTGCAGTTGCTCAACTCTGCATCGAGAGTATCGAGAGGTCAAACAGTAACTTGTTTGTTATAGATGGACTAAGAAGCATCCAAGAAATAGATGCCTTCAAGAAGGTTGGAAATGTTAAGGTACTCTCGATACAGGCTTCACCCGGCACTCGATACAAGTTTCTCACCTCAAGAAGGAGAAAGGATGCTCCCGTAGATGAGAGAACATTCACGGAAAGGGATGCTCGTGAATTGAAAGTGGGCATAGGCGGAGCCATAGCCCTCGCTGATCATGTTATAGTGAACAACCGCATTACCATCGATGAATTCAAGAAAAGATCTTTAGAGTTTCTCAGACGTGTAAAAGAGGAACGCCAGTGAAACCAGTCAACGTAGATATAGAAATTGAAGTAACCGCATATCTGAATCCGTCAGAGGGCTTAGAGAAAGTAGCATCAGCCATCAAGAACATCATTCCAAGCAGTAATCCAAGAAGAAGAGAAGACTCGGTTATTGCTGAGGTGAGCAGTATTGGAGATCTTCAGAAAATTTACGAACAAACAAGATCTAGGCAAACACTGGGCGTGGTTCGGAACCGTCTACTACGCAATCTTTCTAGCGACGAAACGTTCGTTTTTTTGAATAGGCAGGCTGCTTTTGCAGGAGCTATAGTTACCTGCGACGACGATAATGAATCTCCTCTAGGAGCGATCAAATTGACTTTACGATCATCCAAAATTATGGAAGTTATTGATTGGATTGCTCCCCGTCTGGATAGGGAACGGTAATCCTCAACATGTCTTCGGCTGCTATTGTATCTTTGTGAATAGTTCTTGCCTGTTCAACAAGAGGAGTAACATCTTTGTAACGAGAGCTGAAGTGTGTCAGAACAAGTTTTTTCACTCCAGCTTTCTCAGCAAGTTCGGCTGCTTCTTTAGCTGTTGAGTGATATCTTTCTACTGCTAATTCTGATTGGTCATCACCGAAGGTTGAATCGAAAATCAGAAGATCAGCATTCTTGAAGAATTTTGCAAGTTTCTTTATCGGTCTCGTATCACCGGAAATTCCTATTTTTCTCCCTGGTCTTGGAGGGCCTGCGACATCGCTGGGCTTGAAAATTCTTCCCCTATACTTTACATTCCTTCCATCTTGCAGGACCCCCCATTTCTCTTTTGGAATACCGAACCCTGTGGCTTTCTCTGGGTAGAAGACACCACTTCTGGGGAACTCCTCAAGCAGATATGCGTAATCCGTAGAGGTATGCTCTGCCAAGCACGCTTTGATAACATAGTCGTCAGTTCGCACCACTACGCCCTCCCTCACCTCTTTCACATACAACTCGTATGTCAGGCCGAAGCCTAGAAGCCGCATGTTCTCTTTTATGAATTCGATTATCCCTTTTGGACCAAAAACATGGACCGGCTTCGACCTATCGTACATCGACATACTCTGAAGAATCCCCAAAACTCCTATTGAATGGTCCCCATGCATGTGAGTGATGAAAATTCTAGTTTCTTTGTTTAGCCCTAAACCAGCATTCAGCAAGTTTCTTTGGACCCCCTCACCAGCATCAAATATCATGAGTTCCGATCCCCTTCTAACCGCTACAGAGCTCAAACCCCGATCACGCGTTGGGACTGCAGACGAAGTTCCCAAGAAGACTACGGTCAAGTCTACCATTTACATCAGCTGCTAGTTGCTCTGTATTCAGAGACTACCCTTGTAAGGCTTCTGTGTACTCTTATTCTGTGGCTGTTCGCAAGAGTAAAACCTTCTACCTGAACATTCAACGAGCTAGGATGCACAATTATGGCATATCTTCCTTGATCAAGAACATCAGATGCGCTTTTGAAAAAATCTTTGATGAGTTCTCTTTGGCTAGAGCCAGTCATTGGCGCTATTCTGCCATATGGCATATCGGTAGCAACTCCATCAACATTGCAAAGAGGAAGAGCTCGCGCGTCTCCTTGTATGATGGAAGAATATGAAGGTGCAAGAGCTTTAAGGTTTTCTAAAGCTCCCCTGCACATATTTTGGAAGAGGTCGATACCTATGGCATCAAAGCCCATCAGCGAAGCCTCAATAACAATGCTACCAGAGCCGCAGAACGGGTCAAGGAAGAATTCTCCACTCTTAATTCTGCTCAGATTCACGAGGGCTCGGGAGAATTTTGGAAATAGGGCAGCGGTATAGAAGAAAGGGCGCATTTTTGGCCTGCGCTTTTCCCATTTTTGCTGTGCCTTTGATGCAAGAGGATAGCCTATGCTTATCAAGTGTCCTCTATCTGCCGCAACCAGAATTACATCTGGATTCTGCATAGATACTCTGATTCTTGGATCAGTTTTCTTGATCAACGCGGCTATCTTGCTTTCAACAGTTACGGAAGATGAGCTACCCGCCAGATCATAGCAGTCAACCCTGAAAGTTTCTATCCCATCCATCATACCTGAGGAAAACACCATCTCAGCTGATTTGTCGATGTTTTCCGGTTTAATCGTTCCCAGATGCGAGCATGCCGAAATAGTGTAAGCAACTCTTTCGAGAATTTTATCTGCACGATTCAAGTTGCTTGCTTTCAAAAGAACGAATCTCTCTTCTGCTTCTTTAACGGAGAAAGGCACATCGTAAGATTCTATTAATGCGCAAACTTCAGAGCGCCCCAAGGTTCCACTATCTCCTGATAGTATGAAAAAATAATCATTGATTGATTTCATTGGTTTACGGAAAATTTCAGCGTTCAAGAGTTCTGTAATGGTTAGCTATCATTGGAGTTACATCTATCTTGCTCGCTGGGGAAGGTATAGAATTTGTGGCAACGACTTCTTCTACACCTGCCGTCAAAATGTCGTTATGCGCATTTCCCAAAAGTAATGCATGTGTGCAAACGGTGATTATTCTGCCAGCTCCGTTCTTTTTTAGAAACTTCGTGGCTCTTTGAATACTTGTACCAGTGCTTATCATGTCATCTACAATAACGACATCTCTCCCATTCAGGTTTGGAATGCTATCCTCTATGGTTACCTCTCCTGTAACTCTGTCGCGGACCTTCTTCAATGCTGTACTTTCCAAGTTTAGCAATCGAGCAAAAGCCTGAACCCTGTTCTGCCCTCCGTAATCAGGCGAAAGTGCCAGAGGGTTTGAAAGTTCGAAATTCTTTCTGACATGCTCTGCAAGAAGAGGGATTGCGGACACACTGTAGGCGGGGAAGGAGAAATATCCGAGACCTCTGGAACTATGGATATCTATCGTTAGAAGGGATTTGATGCCTACAGAGCGGAGAAGATGCGCAAGCACTCCGAGGCTGATTACCTCACCTTTTTGGAATTCTCTGTCCTGTCTTGCGTATGCCAGATATGGAACTAAAGCAAGAACTTCGGCTCCCTCTTCGCTGAGTTTGTGGCATAAAAGAAAGAGCTGCATGATGCGCATGTCAGCAGGTGGGTAAGTGCTCTGAACCACGATGACCTTCTTGTTTCTGACATCTGAGATCAGCCTTACCTTGCTTTCCGCATCTGGAAATAATCTGAATTCAAGGTCAACAATCTCTGCATTTAGAGCCTTGGCCAGCTTTTCACCAAGCTCCGGTGAAGCTGGTCCGGGAGCTACTAGCCAATCGCTCATTGCAGACGATATGGAAGGGCGGTTACAGTGCCTTAATAACTGATAGCCTGTTAAAAATTGCTATTTCTTTATCTATTTTTTCAATATTTTTGATACTCAACGCTTCCTTTCGGCTAATTAACGCGTTTACTCATATCAAGAAGTTACAAAGATGCTAGAAATTCTCGGCGATTATGCCGCCTTCTCTTTCGAATAACTCCTCAATGCTTTCGCCCTTGCGCACTAATTGGATTTCTCCGTTCATTCTGCGCATTAATACTGGAGGTTTCGTCTGGCAGTGAAATGGCATGTTGAATACGATAGAATATGCGCCAACATTCTTGAACACAACGTACTTGTCCCTCTCCGCACCAGAAAGATTTGATGATGGCGATGTAGGGAAGATATCATACGTATCGCAGAGCCTTCCTGCGAGGTTCAGTTTGGTGTCGTCCATTTTATCCGACCTTGGGATTACTTCCTGAGGATACATTTGATGCAAAAGTGCTGCATCCAAGAGTAGATGATAGCCAGCATCGACTATGACGAACTTCTGCCCTCCGTAGACTTTCGTGTTCACAATTCTCGAAACAAGCATTGCTGCTTCTGCTGCTAGATATCTTCCACTTTCAATTATCAGTGTGAATCTGCATCCAAGAGTCTCGGAAAGCGCATTGAGCTTTCCAGAAACCAGCAGCCCAATCTCTTCAGGTGTAGCAACCGGCGTGCCGTAGAATACAGGTGTGCCTCCTCCAATATCAAGTACTTTAACGTCAAGGTTGGGAAATTCCTTGCGCATCTTTTGGACAAAAGATTCCAATTTGTCGAGTGCGTGAATGAAACATGTAGGATCTTCTATTTGAGAGCCAAGATGGAAATGGAAGCCTTCGAATTTGAGGGAAGGTGTAACAAGTATCTTCCTGAGCAAGTTGGACGCACTGTCAACAGTTGAGCCATTGAACGGAACGCCAAACTTTCCATTTCTGTAAGATGCTCTGACTTCAGCTTTTACGCCAACTTCTGGATTGATCCTTATCATTGTATT
>JACPBJ010000116.1 GCA_016180375.1 Nitrososphaerota archaeon
TTCCATTCCCAGACTTGAACAGCAACATCGCCGCCCAGATGATAGAAAGCGTTGAAAGCTATGTGCTCCCAACATATGTGAAACTTATAGTAACAGCACCAAGCCAAGCCTTTCTTGCCCGGATGTACGCATCTATATTCTTGGGTGTGGTTCTCAGTACTCCTGTCATAGCTCGCGAGATTGCAGCGTTTGTAAGTCCAGGTCTGTACGAAAATGAAAAGCGCACCATAAGAAACATCATCGTCCCTACTACTGTTCTGTTCATAGGAGGCTGTATCTTTGGTTATCTGTTCGTGGTTCCCTTCTCCATCGACTTCCTATATGGATATGCAGTTCCAATAGGCGCGCAGACATTCATCACGCTTGATGAATTGATCTCGTTTGTAGTATTATTCGTAGTAGCCTTTGGAATTTCCTTCGAACTTCCAGTGATAATGTGGGTGCTCTCTGCTATAGGGATAGTTGATGCAAAGTTCTGGCGGAACAACTGGAGATACGCAGCCGTGGCACTAGTCATCTTTGGGGCCGTGATAACTCCTGATGGTAGCGGAATTACAATGTGGTTCGTTGCTCTACCTATGATGGCACTTTACTTAGTAGGGTATTTAGTGATAAAAAGAAGGAAACCTATTGCCTGACTACCATGTTTTCTATCGTCAGGTTTAGCACTATTTCCGCAATGTCTCCAGCATATTCCGCCGATCTCCTGATATCCTCAAGAATGACTCTGAGGATGGACAGTTCTTCAATCTTAAACTTCGAATCTGCGAGCTCCAGAATTTCCCTTTCCAGCCTTGGCGCCTTCTGTGCCATTTCCACAACTTCATCTGCAAGCGCATAGTCTCTCTTGAGAAGAGCTGTCATTGCGTTGTCCAAGGTTTCAAGGGAGTAATCGCTGAAATCCTGTATTTTTTGGAAGATTTGTTTCGGGAGAGGATTTTCAATGGTTTTCACGTTTTCTGCTATACCGCTTGCGTGGTCCGCGATTCTCTCTAAGCTCTTTATGATGAGTCTATAGCTTAGAAGGTCCCTCCTATCCTTCAAACCTACAGCGTTGAGCGCAGTTTGGCTCTCTATTGCGAACTTGAGCTGTCGGATTACGTAAAAATCGAATCTATCAACTTCGTCATCTGTTAGAATTACCTCTTCTGCAGCATCTTTGCCTAGCTCGCCGAGAGCTGCAATAGCATCTCTATGCATGGAACTTGCGATCAGGTACATTCTTCTGACAGCGTTCTCAATAGATAACTCAGACAAACTAAGCAGGATTTGCAGGGTGATTTTCTCCGAGGAGTCATCGACTATTTCAGTTCCGACAAGTTTTGTTCTTACTAAGCTCTTGACTGCATTTCTCTGTGCGGGAGTGAGCTTGCCCTCTCTCGACTGGATTTGTATGTTTCCATAGCCAACCAGATAGACCGAGACAATTTTTCTGGCAAGGGATGAAGGATTATCATCGCGTGTGACAAGAATAAGTGCCTCTGGTTTTTTCTCAACCCTTGTAGTCTTTGGCTTTATTAGTAGGGAAGAATCATCAATTTTAGAAACCGTGACGGCGTCTCCTGCAGCAAGGTTCATCTCTCTCACCCATGCCTTGGGAAGGGAGAGAATGTATGATGATCTGCCGGTGAATTGTATCTTCCTAACGTCTTCCTCCTTAATCTGCGCTTTCATGACTTTATCTATATAGATTGATGTTGAACATATATATCATTTGCGTCGTGAATATATATCAAGTATTGCAAGAAGTTGCCGACGAAGATGAACAATTCCTTCAGAACATCAACGATAAGGAAAATGGACGAAAGTCTTGAGCTCCTGAAACCATTCATTCCAGATATCTTCTTGGGCGAAACCAAGCAGTGGAATGACCTAGGTAATAACATCAGAAGCCTCAGAATCGATCTAGCGCAGAGTGAGAAACATGGGACTACGAGAATGGTTAATCCCACGCGATAAAGAATTTTTTGCACTTCTTGCTGATGAATCGCGTAATGTGCTAGACGGCGCCCGCGCCCTTCGTGAGATGATAATTAATTTTGAAAATCGTGAAGAAAAGTACAAGCAAATCAGGGACATCGAGCATAAAGGCGACACAATAGTTCATAATATCTTCGAAAAACTGGACAAAGCGTTCATCACCCCAATCGACCAAGAAGATCTTGCCCGCTTGGCATCAAATTACGATGACGTGATCGATGGTATATACGGGGTTGCAAAACGCATCATGATCTACGAAATCCCTGAGCCTACAATGGAAATGGGGGAATTTACTGAGATTGTAGTTCAATGCGTGGTCGAAATTGACGCGACATTGAATCTGATGCATAAGCTGGATCAGCCTGAGGTAGAACAGCGTTGCATCGAAGTTGACAGGTTAGAGAACTTGGCCGATGACCTGCTAAACCGCTCCGTTGGAAACCTCTTCAAGACTAATGATCCCATACATATCATGAAACTGAAAGAAATCTATGAGAGGTACGAATCCATCACAGACAGATGCGAAGACGTCACTGATGTGATCCACGACATCGTTCTCAAGAACGCGTAGGTTTTTAATACAGAATGAACATCATAACCGAACCCATAGTAGTGGTCTCGATAGGTGTAGCCCTGTTCTTCGCTTTCTGGAACGGCTTCACTGACGCTGCAAATGCGATAGCAACAGTCGTGGGTACTCGTGTTCTGAAACCCGTTCAGGCGGTGACGCTATCAGCGTTTGGAAACTTTATTGGAATGTTTTTCGGCGTGGCAGTTGCCACCACCATCGCCAGGGGAATCGTTCCAGAAACGCTGTTATCCTCTTATTTCGTATTGGCAGTTGTTATTGGAGGGCTAATTTATGACGTAATCACGTATTATTTTGCGCTTCCAGTTTCAGAATCCCACGTCTTAGTAGGGGGACTCGTAGGAGCCGGAATTGCGGCGGCGGGATTTTCTGCGATAAAATACGAGTCCATTGTCAGCAAAGTTCTGATTCCTATGGTTACAAGCCCTATCATTGCATTTGTAGCTGCAGTCATGCTTTCAACGCTCATAATACGTGTTTTCAGACGAAGAACAGCGCAACAAGTTAACCGCCTTTTTGCTCCTCTCCAGATATTATCATCGTTCTTCTTCTCTGTTACCCACGGTTCTAACGATGCCCAGAAGACCATGGGCATTGTTACTGGCATACTGCTCTATCATGGCTACCTGTCAGCGGGTGAAGGGGGACTTCCTGTCCCGCTATGGGTGATCTTGGCAGCTCATGGCGCCATTTCTATTGGCACATTTCTAGGCGGTCAGAGGATAGTTCGCACTATGGGAATGCGAATAACAAAACTAAGACCCTACCAAGGATTTAGTGCCGAGGGGAGTGCCTCTCTCGTTCTTGCAGGGACCGCGCTGGTGGGGTTCCCTGTGAGTACAACCCAAGCTATCTCGGGATCGATCATGGGAGTTGGTGCAGTTCGCAGAGTTTCAGCGGTCAGGTGGGGACTTGCAAGAAGAATACTGTGGGCATGGCTCTTGACAATTCCTATGTCTGCCTTCTTCGCATTCGTAGTGTACAGCATCATGAAAATATTCATCTAGAAGCAGTTAGTGGAAAAGGCGAAATTAAGATGATCATAGCGCATATCTCTGACCTTCATTTTGGGCCGCAACACAAGAGAGCGACTTTTGCACAGGCGGTCAAGGAGATCAACCGTCTTAAGCCAGACGCAATTGTAATTACTGGCGATCTTACCGAAAATGGATTGCTGAAAGAGTTTAGAGCGGCGCAGCAAGGGATTGCAAAGCTGAATTGCGATGTAAAAGTGACCATGAGCGGAAATCATGATTACCGCTCTACTGGCTATCTTATCTTCAAGCAGTTCTTTCCAAGCAAGCAGGTCACAGAGGTTGGAGATGTAGTAATTATTCCTCTCGGAACTTCAAGGCCCGACAGGGATGAT